>NZ_JACAIJ010000001.1:165440-332611 GCF_030325485.1 Acinetobacter sp. R933-2 | reverse complement strand
GCGGGATGGAGCAGTCTGGTAGCTCGTCGGGCTCATAACCCGAAGGTCGTTGGTTCAAATCCAGCTCCCGCTACCAATCAATTTTATTTTAGAAGCAAACTAAAATAAACAACTTAGAGAGTTAAGTTGAGATAAATATTTGCGATGTTGATGCGGGATGGAGCAGTCTGGTAGCTCGTCGGGCTCATAACCCGAAGGTCGTTGGTTCAAATCCAGCTCCCGCTACCAAGTTTCTAAAGAGGGCTCACAGATAGGTGGGTCTTTTTGCACAGTGGGCTTTTAGTTTTCTGTGTAATAATAGGGGCGAATTTCGCCCTTTTTTATTGGCTATCGTGTAGTGTCGATATGAGCCGTATAGGCAAAGTTAAAGTGTCATGTTTCACTACTACTATAGTGTGTATGGGTCTGTGGTGATCTATTAAGATCATAATCGCGCAAAATGACGAGAGTAAATGAAGCTATCAAATAAAACTCAAGCACTTCAAGATTTAATTGTTCCTGCAGTGCAAGCTTGTGATGTAGAACTTTGGGGTATTGAATTTTTACCTCAAGGTAAGCGTTCTTTATTGCGTATTTATATCGATAAAGAAGTAGATAAAAATGCTGAGCCTATCATCAATGAAGATGGTGAGGTAGAGTCAGGTCAAGGCGTAGGCGTACAAGACTGTGTACGTGTGACTCAGCAAGTCGGTGCAATACTTGATGTGCATGACCCAATTTCGGGTGAGTATGCATTAGAAGTATCATCTCCAGGTTGGGATCGTCCTTTTTTTGAATTGAAACAAATGTCTCAATATGTTGGTCAACAAGTTGCACTTCGCTTAATCGCAGCCGTTGAAAACCGTCGTAAATTCCAAGCAAAACTTGTTTCTGTTGATCTTGAAAATGAAATGATTCAAGTTGAAGTTGAAAAACAACAAGTATTGGAAATTGACAGCAACAATATCGACAAAGCCAATTTAATCTATCAAGACTAAATTAATTTTAACGAATAAGAATTTGAATAGTAGGTGACTTATGGGCCGTGAAATTCTTACCGTTGCAGAGACGGTTAGTAATGAAAAAGGTGTTAGTCGTGAAGCAATCTTTGAAGCGCTTGAGCAAGCTCTTGTTGCAGCAACAAAGAAAAAATTCTACGAAGGCACAAATTCTGAAGAAGCACAGTTACGCGTAGAAATTGATCGTAAAACAGGTGAGTACAGTACTTTCCGTCAATGGGAAGTCGTTGCTGATGAAGATCATGAAATGCCTGCTTGCCAAGATGCAATCTCAGATGTAGATCCTGCAAAATGGTCAATCGGTGACATCCGTGAGCTTGAAGTACCTTCAATTGAGTTTGGACGTATTGCTGCACAAATTGCAAAACAAGTCATTGTGCAAAAAATCCGTGAAGCGGAACGTGCATTGATTGCTGAAGCTTATGAATCTAAAGTTGGTGAGCTGATCTATGGTGAAGTGAAAAAACAAACCAAAGATGGCTTTATTATTGACTTAGGTGATAATGCAGAAGCGTATTTAGCGCGCGAAGAAATGATTCATAAAGAAATTCTTCGTCCTAAACAACGTATGAATGCGATTTTATATAGCGTAAATAAAGAAGGTCGAGGTGCGCAATTATTATTGTCACGCGCTAAGCCTGAAATGTTGATCGCATTGATGAAAAAAGAAATTCCTGAAATTTCTGAAGAAATCATTGAAATTAAAGCAGCCGCGCGCCAACCAGGTGTTCGTGCTAAAATTGCAGTGAAAACGAACGATCATCGTATTGATCCTGTTGGTGCTTGTATTGGTATGCGTGGTACACGTATTCAAGCAGTACAATCAGAATTGAATGGCGAACGAATTGATGTTGTCGTGTGGTCTGATGATCCTGCTCAATATATTGCAAGTGCTTTAGAGCCAGCAGATGTATCGGGTATTGTGATTGATGAAGAAGAACGTACTGCAGATATTATTTTTGCTACTAGTGATCAATTAGCGCGAGCAATTGGTTCACAAGGTCAAAATGTTCGTTTAGCGTCTGAGCTTACAGGTTATAAGCTCAATATGATGCTTGAGGATGAATATCGTGCTCGTCAACAAAATGAAGCACAACAATATTTAGATATGTTTGTTACACGTCTTGATATTGAAGAAGATCTTGCAATGGCATTGGTTGAAATGGGCTTTACTTCTCTAGAAGAAATTGCTTATGTGCCAGTGGAAACATTTGACGAAATTGAGCTAGATGCTGAACTTGTTGAAATGTTACAAGGTCGTGCGAAAGAAGTAGCCTTAGCTGATGCTTTAAAGCAGCAAGAAAATATTCAAGAGCCAAGTCAAGAACTTCTAGAAATGGAAAGTATGACTTCTGAAATTGCATATGCTTTAGCGGCTCGTGGTGTTATTACAGTGGATGATTTAGCTGATCAAGCAACTGACGATATCGCAGATATTGAAGGTTTAAATGTTGAAAAAGCGGGTCAACTCATTATGAAAGCGCGTGAATCATGGTTTAACTAGGAGGTAATACATGACGGATAAGTCAATTAACGAGTTAGCGGTCAGTGTAGGACTTCCTGTAGAAAAGCTCCTTGATCAGGTGCGTGAAGCTGGATTACCACAAAAGAAAGCTGAAGATAAGATTACGACAGAACAGCAAGATACCCTTGTCAACCATTTGAAAAAATCTCATGGTCAAGATGTGGGTCAGGCAGGAAAAATCACGTTGAAACGTAAAACGACTAGTACCGCTAAAGTAGCAAGTACATCGGGTAAGGCAAAAACGATTAATGTAGAAGTGCGTAAGAAGCATACATTTACTAAGCCAGATCCAGAACAAATTAAAGCTGAAGCACTTGCGAAAGCAGAAGCTGAAGCAAAAGTACGCAATGAACAAAAAGCGAAAGTAGACGCTGCGCCAAAAGAGGCTGAAAGCTCTGCAAAAGCAAACTTGGAAAAAATGCGTGCTGCTGCAAAACAGCAAACAGCTGCAAAAGAAACACCAAAAGCTGCAGTCGTGGTGAAGCGTAAATCTACGAATAAACCAATTACTAAAGCAACTGTAAAAACAATCGAAACACCTGAACAAAAGAAAGCACGTGAAGCGCAAGCTGCTCAGTTAAAAGCAACTGAAGAAGCTGCTCGTCGTAAATCAGCTGAAGAAGCACAACAACGTACGCTTGAGCAAATGCGTCAAATGGCGTCTAAGTATTCTTCTGATGATAATGCGCCAACGATTCGTGTTGTGGATGATTCACCATTGGCTGCTGGTCTAGTTGGTCAAGCATACGAAGACTCTTTTGCAAAAGAAGACCGTGAAATTAAACGTGGTACAAACACGAATAATCCACGTGGTCAAAAGAAAGGTGGTCGTCGTGGTCAAGAAGAGCAATCTTTCAGCCATAATCCACATAAACGTGGCTTAAAAACAAGCCAAGCAAATAAACATGGTTTTGAAAAACCTGTTAAAAAGCAAGTTTATGATGTTGAAATTGGTGAAACAATTGTTGTTGCTGACTTGGCTGCAAAAATGGCAGTTAAAGTGCGTGAAGTAATCAAATCACTCATGAAAATGGGTGAGTTAGTTACACAAAACCAAGCGATTGATCAAGAAATTGCAGCACTTGTTGTAGAAGAAATGGGGCACAACCCAGTATTAGTTTCTGATACTCAAGCTGAAGATAATTTACTTGAAGCAGCAGAAGAAGCACGTGGTGTTCAAACAACTCGTCCGCCTGTTGTTACTATTATGGGTCACGTTGACCATGGTAAAACATCATTACTTGACCGTATTCGTCGTGCGAAAGTTGCTCAAGGCGAGGCTGGTGGTATTACTCAGCACATTGGTGCTTACCATGTGAAAACTGAGAAAGGTATTATTACTTTCTTAGATACACCAGGACACGCAGCATTTACAGCGATGCGTTCACGCGGTGCAAAAGCAACAGACATCGTGGTATTGGTTGTTGCAGCAGATGATGGTGTAATGCCACAAACTGCCGAAGCAATTGATCATGCACGTGCAGCAGGAACTCCAATTATTGTTGCGATCAACAAAATGGATAAAGAGTCTGCTGATCCAGATCGCGTATTAAATGAATTAACAACCAAAGAAATCGTACCTGAAAAATGGGGTGGTGATGTACCAGTTGCATTGGTTTCAGCACACTCAGGTCAAGGTATTGATGAGCTTCTAGACCTTATTTCAATTCAAGCTGAATTGTTAGAATTGAAAGCATCTGAAGAAGGTGCAGCACAAGGTGTGGTAATTGAAGCACGTGTTGATAAAGGTCGTGGTGCAGTAACTTCTATTCTTGTACAAAATGGTACATTGAATGTTGGTGATTTAGTACTTGCTGGTGCGTCTTATGGTCGTGTCCGTGCAATGACAGATGAAAATGGTCAGCGTATCAAATCAGCAGGTCCTTCAATTCCAGTGGAAATTTTAGGTCTTCCTGAAGCGCCAATGGCGGGTGATGAAGTTCTTGTAGTAGATGATGAGAAGAAGGCACGTGAAGTTGCTGAAGCTCGTCTAGATCGTGAGCGTCAAAAACGTCTTGAGCGTCAATCTGCCATGCGTCTTGAAAACTTGATGGCATCAATGGGCAAAAAAGATGTGCCTATTGTTAATGTTGTCTTGAAAACAGATGTACGTGGTACTTTGGAAGCCTTGATTGTTGCACTTTCTGAATTGTCTACAGACGAAGTGAAAGTACGTGTAATTAGTTCAGGTGTTGGTGCGATTACTGAATCTGACGTAATCCTTGCTGAATCTTCAGAAGCAGTATTACTTGGCTTTAACGTTCGTGCTGATAATACAGCGCGTCAAAAAGCGGATGCTGATGGCATTGATATTCGTTACTACTCAATCATTTACCAATTGATTGATGATGTGAAAGCTGCAATGAGCGGTAAACTTGCACCAGAACATCGCGAAACGATCTTGGGTGTGGCTGAAGTTCGTGAAGTCTTCCACTCAAGTAAATTTGGTGCAGCAGCAGGTTGTATGGTACTTGAAGGCGTATTACATCGTAATAAACCAATTCGTGTATTACGTGAAGATGTTGTTGTTTTCCAAGGTGAACTCGAATCACTTCGTCGCTTCAAAGAAGTTGTTGAAGAAGTCCGTGCAGGTATGGAGTGTGGTCTTGCAGTTAAAGGCTATAAAGATATCAAAGCAAAAGACAAAATCGAAGTTTATGATGTTCAATTGATTAAACGGAGTCTTTAATGGCGGGTAGTCAGCGTCTTAAACGTATGGCAGATACAGTTCAGCGAGAGTTGTCTGAACTGATTCGTCAGGAGCTGAAAGATCCACGCTTAGGTGGTATTGTAACCATCTCTGCGGTTAAGGTAAGCCCAGACTTAGGGTATGCCGAAGTTTATGTGACTGTAATGGGACGTGAATTAGGCGATGAGCAAAGTGAAGCTGCAAATAAAGAAACATTAGAGGTGCTTAATAAAGCATCAGGTTTCTTGCGTCATGAGCTTGGTCATCGTATTAAAACGCGTGTAACACCGCGTTTACGCTTCCATTATGACAAAACCAATGCATATGGTAACTATATGTTTGGTCTAATTGCTGAAGCAGTGAAGGATTTACCTCCTACTGATGAAGCAAAAAAAGATGATGAATAAATGATGTTCAAGAAAGCCACCTTCGGGTGGCTTTTTCTTATAGACAACTTATAATCCCACACAAATTGACGAATAATTAGAGAATGAAAATAAAAAATCTTTTCTTATTTTGTATCCAGTGACAGCACAAATTATGTTTAATCTGGGGAATATAGAAGTTGTACAAGTTAAACGTGATAGTGAAGTTCCTATTTTTATGTATTCTTCTGCCAAAAAATTACAATTTAGTGATCAAGAATTTCTCGATAAACGCATGAATTATGTAAATAATTCAATTTGGTTTCGACTTCAACAGTGGTGGTTTTCATTTAAAAAATTCATGAATATTTATATTTTAAATCATTAGATTGATGTGCTACAGCAAGTAAGTATGATGTGTTGTAAAGAAAATAAACAATTCTATTTTCAAAATATGTTTAGAATAAGTTTATATCAACAAATACAAATAAATACTTGAGGTTTTAAATGATGAATTCAATGAAAAAGGTCGCACTTGCATTGACATTAACCAGCACTTTAGCTTTTTCAGGCTGTGGTTATAACACACTGCAAGCTAAAGACGAATCTGTAACAGCCGCATGGTCTGAGGTTGAAAACCAATATCAACGTCGTGCAGATTTAGTCCCTAACCTTGTAAATGTTGTAAAAGGTTATGCTAAACACGAAGAACAAGTATTAACTGAGGTAACCCAAGCGCGTGCTAATGTTGCTGGTCTAAAAGTTGATAAGGAAGTATTGGAAAATCCTGAACTGTTTAAAAAATATCAAGAAGCGCAGGCACAAATGAGTAGTGCTTTATCACGTTTATTAATGGTACAAGAAAAATATCCAGATCTAAAAGCCAATGAGCAATTTAAAGATTTACAAGTACAGCTAGAAGGTACCGAAAATCGTATTAGTACAGCACGTACACGCTATGTAGAAACTGTACAAGATTACAATACGTATGTACGCCAATTCCCACAAGCGATGACTGCAAAAGTGATTGGAATGAAAACCAAGCCAAACTTTAGTGCAGAAGCAGGCGCTGCAAAAGCACCAACTGTCAATTTCAACTAAGTTAAATTGAACACTTTGTGAGGATGCTACATGCTTGAAATGAGTCAATGGATCGGTCGAAAAATGAAAACCGTCTTCATGTTAATGATTTGTACGTTAGTACTTACATTTCAATCATTTGCATGGGCTGAAACTGCTACAGCAACAGATTCGTTAGATGATGCTGTTGTTGTCGCTAAAGTGATTCAAAATAATACCAACGCACAAGATGATTCACCTGAAGTTATATCAACATCAAATCAGACAGCTTCTTCGGTAAAAAATGATTTGGCAGATGGGCAAATACGCCAATTACCCAGTTTAAATGAGCCTGTTATTGATCAGGCAAAAGTTTTGTCTGCAAATGAAAAACAAAACTTAGAAGCAAAAATTCGCAATATTTATAACCAAGGTAAAGCTCAAATTGGTGTGATTATTGTGCCAACGACAGGGGCTGAAGGCATTTTTGACTTTGCTATGCGTACTGCGGAACAATGGAAATTAGGCTCGGCGAAACAAGATAATGGTTTGTTGATCGCAGTTGCAGTCAATGATCGAAAAATTCATATTGCGACAGGTTATGGTTTAGAAGGTGTATTGCCTGACATTATGGTGAGCCGAATTATTCGTAATCAAATTACACCGTACTTTAAATCAGGGCAATATGGTCAAGGCATACAAGCTGGTGTGATGGAAATTGAGCGAATTCTAAATCTTGACCCTGAAATTGCCAAACAAGCTGCTGATGAGTTAAAAGCTCGTCAAGACCAAGCCATTCAAGAGCAAGAAGCTAAAGACCGTACAATGACAACCGCAATCATCATTCTTATTGTGGGTATATTTGCTTCATTTATTATTGGTAATCGTTTAAGTGCTTCTGTAGCGGGCGTGACTGCTTTTGCGGCGGGTTTAATCTACGGCTCTGGTATTTTAATGAGTTTGGTCTTAGGTTTTGGTATATTTTTCTTATTAATTACTTCTTTAGCACAACTGATTTTTCAAATGTTTCTTTCTGGTGGCGGGCGAGGAGGAAGTAGTGGTGGTGGTTTCGGTGGCGGTGGTGGATATAGTGGTGGTGGAGGTGGATTTGGCGGTGGAGGTGCTTCAGGCTCATGGTAACAAAAACAGACACAACAACAATTTTGACACAACCTAAATTACAGCAGCAAGTGACACCAAGCTTTTCACGCTGGTTAAAACATTTTTTTTATATGCCTGCATCCAAACGCTATTTTTCTAAACAAGATCAATTTGCGATTGCAGAAGCCGTGAAACAAGCAGAGCAAGGGCATATTGGAGAAATTCAAGTTGTTATTGAAGGGCATATTCCAAGCAATCAAGCTTATTATCAAAATACATACTTACGTGCTCAGCAGTTATTTGCTGAACTAGGTGTTTGGGATACAGAAAAAAATAGTGGGGTTTTGCTTTATCTTAATTTATGTGAGCAAAAAGTTGAAATCGTGATAGATCGAGGCTTAAAAAAAGCTACGGAACAAAAGCTTTGGCAAGATGTATGTGACCAAATTGTTCTGGAATTAAAAAATAAACGCCATAGGCAAGCTGTTGTAAATGGTGTATTAAGTATTGGTAAAATATTGAATTTGTATTATGAGCAAATCGGTTTGGATGAGTTTAATGAGCTACCAAACTCACCAATCATCTTAAACTAAAGTATTAAAGTGACGGAAAATGTCACTTTTTTACATAAAATAACTTAAAAAAACACAAGCTAATTTAGTTGTTGTAAAAAACAACAGATTCAATGAAAATAAAAAAGTGTTAAGCAGTTAGCGTTTTTTAACTTCCAAATAAAAACTTAACTGCACTAATTTATAAAAAATTAAAATATTGGAGAAATGTTATGAACTCAATTCAAAAGGGTTTCACCCTTATCGATACTCCATAAGTGTCCATATAAAATGAACAATCCATAAGTAAGTCAATATGGACATAAAAATAATAAATTTGATATGAAGAGTCAATATTATCTTTTTCTACTTTTTTCAATCTCTGTTTTTACTCATGCTCAAGAATTAGACTTAATCCAATATTCAGATATTTCATCAGTTCCTCAAATTGCGTCAAATCAAAAAATTCAAATAGAACTTCGAAAGTTGTTAAAGCACGATTATCCAAAATTTCAATCTAATTTCGAAAATTACTCCGCTCCCTATTTACTGAAAACAGATGCGGCTTTGTATTATGAAGGTAGGTCTGGAACCAATTTAGATGCTTCATTGGCTATTGTTTTTGAAGATGGGTGATTGTTTGCTGCAATTTATTTTGCCAAAGCCAAAAAGCTAAAATATTTTAGCAATGATACAAGTTGTTCAGAACAGTTACATCCTGCGATTAAAGTCTTTGCTCAGCAGCGTGAGATTCAAGGTATTGAGTATGCAACGGCAGGATTGGATACAACTTTAAAATATAATCGTGGTTTGCTCTCTAAATGTGAGGCTTATATCAAAAAGCTAAAGAAACAAAACTAATTTGAGTTATTTGAATCATACATATTTTCATAAATAATTTTTTCTTCAGGCTTAAGCAAATACTCATTACTTAATGATATCGGCTAAAACACCTGCTAATTTTTGACCATTCTTACGATCAATTAAACGTGCTGACATACCAAATTCATTTGGACCACTATAATCAGCTAAAGGTGTATCTCCGATAAACAAAACATCTTTGGCACGACATTCTAATTGATCTATTAAATATTGATAAATTTGTAGCTCTGGTTTAATTGCTCCAGCCTCATAACTCCAAGCATAAGCATCAAGAGAAGGTAAAAATGAAGAAACAACTTTTCCATATGGCATCGCTAAATTGGAGCATAATGCCAATCTGAATCCCAGTTTTTTTAATTCTTCCAAAGTTGATAAGGTATCTTCATACAGTCTAATAGAGCGTAACTCTTCATCTAAATCATGCTCAAGTTCTTGCAGAAATTGGTCTGGAATATTTACTGCTAATCGCTTTGCAAGCTCTGCCAAATTAAAATTGTGGGACATAATAAATTTGGCATCATCAGGTTTTGGTTGTCGCCCATTTTCTTTTAGCCATTTCATTAATTTTCTATATGGGGAACGTCTTTCCCCTATTTTTACAAGTGTACCAAACACGTCAAAAGCAATGACTGATGGTTCAATATGACTTGCTTTTATCGATGAATCCATATTTTTACAACCAATTAAATTAAGTTTCACTTTTAATCGAGATTGCAATAAGAGGGTCAGTTAAAAATTAAGGGAAATATTTGTTATCTCCCTTTGTTTATTTTATTCACTAAAGTTTGCAAACATAATTTTAGGAAAGTTTTTCATAAAGTGACGTCTAACATTATTGAAGTCACTAAGATCATGTTGATTTTTTTCAAAATAATTAACCCAAGCCAAAGTTGCATCTTGGTCATTTAAGTTAGGATTAACATTCAGGAATAAAGCTAAATCAAATGTACGGTCAATATTAAACTCTTTGATTAGAGCAACAGCAGTTGAGCGGACTTCTTCTGAAACGGAGAATTTTGGAGAAAAATAGTTATTCATAGCTGAACTCACATAGAAATTATATAATGATATTTAGAAAGGTTATTTTGTTTCACTATGAAACAAAATAACCTGCTGTGGGTTAAATTATCATGTTAAAAATTATTTATCAAGTTAAATTGACTTGCTGTAGGTTATTATTTTGATTTGAAGGTTGCTATGATTAGATGTAGGTTGTCAGCTTTAATGGGTGAGCGAAAAATTTTAAAGTTAAGTGAGGTAGCTCAGGCGACCGGTATTAATCGCAATACGCTAACAAGCCTTTACTATGACAGGGCAATACGAATTGAACTTTCAGTCGCTGATACCTTGTGCAAATATTTTAATTGCAATATGCAAGATCTATTTGAATATACTAATGGGGATGAAGAAAGGGATGACACTTAGTAAAATGTCATCCCTTTTTTTAAAGCTCAATAGGATGTTTTAGATACAATTCAGGATCATTCCAAATTGTCTGAATGTATTCTTTTTCTTTGAAATCACGCAATACTCTTGCCCTTAATTCATCAAAACCATCCCAATAATCTAAAGTGCGATCAGGTAACTTATCTGCTAAATCATCTACCCAAGGAATATGATGTAGTTTTTCTGCAATTGTTAAGGGATGAACTGTTCCAGTCAAAATAAGTTTAAACTGCTCTTCTGAAAGCAGATGACTATATACATTCACCTTAGATTTATAATATCGCAACAGTAGTTTGGTTAATAAACAAAGATATAACAATGAGTTATATCCACCAACACCATTTACATCACTGATATGATATGGGGGGTAAAAAGTCTCAACTGCGTAATTTTCATAAATTTTAAGAATAATTAACTGCCCTGCTTCTGATAATTCGCGAATAAATTTTATTTCTTTCACTTTTGATGCAGATAAATATTCATTACTTGGGTTTGAACCTAAGAGCAGCTTTATATCTTGATCTAAATATTCATTTAAACGTATATGTTGAATATCATACGGAGTTTGTTTGCCAAAGAATAACCAGTTCGGATTTGCTGAAGTATGTTGCGCTATTTTTCCCAATTGTCCGAAGGTGGGTTCTAATTCTGCTCTAAACCAAGCTTCAGCTTCATCGGCCGTTTCTTCACCTATCTCAAAGGCTAATTCAGCAATTGTAAACTCTCTGAAATGATAAATTTTTTTTAATTCACTTAATACGAAATTTAAACGCTCAGCTACCACTTTTTTTCGTTCTGTGGGTGAGCGTGATCGCAGAAATTTTTCAACGATTTTTGCAGCTTCAACTTGAATATTGTCATTCATAACGAATGAATCATAAAGCCGAGAAGTTGCTTCAGCATTAATGGAGCGTTGATTGGCTTTCGCAGCATCATCCACTTTATTTTTTAACTCTTCTGGAATTCGAAGGTTAAATTGAATGTCTTTTTTACCCATATATTTCACAAATAGTAAAAAATTTAATACTAGCATTATGCTATAAAAAAATAGTTGACATAAGTGATAGCATATTGCTATGTTAGCAATATGCTAATAATTGATTAATTGCATATGAAACAAACAAATTTACGCTTACCTATAGATTTAATTTCTTGGGTTAAACAAACAGCAAAGCAAAGACATCAGTCAATGAATGCTTTTTTTATTACGGAATTGGAACGCTTAAGAAAGGAGGAACAGAATAAATTGACAAAAAAGTAATTATTTTCATTCGGCAAAAAGTATAAAAGCCCATGCGGGAACATGAGCTCTTATAGATTGTCTTGATTGGTGTCCAGACAATCCCATTTTGATGAATAGGGGCATTTTTGTCAATCCTATCTTAAGGTCGCTTTTTGCCTGTTTTTAATAAACAGGAGGCTCAAATGAGCACTAAACTTAAAAATGGTCAGTCACGCTACCAGTCTAAAGCCAAAATTGTGACCATCAAAAAATTTCAGTTATTGACGTTGGTTAAGGCAACTCATTGTTTCAATGATGCCGATTTCGAAAATTATGGTGATGCGTACCTTGAATTTCCTGTAATTATTCAGGGAGATGGTAGTCCGTCAGAAATTTTTAATCTGTACTTGCTGAAAAAATTACAGCAAACAGTACAGTATGATTTTAAAACTTTTGCATCTATTGCACACCAGCTTGTGGATTTTCAGCGCTTTTTAGAAGATGAACAGCTGGACTGTTTGAAATTTCATAAGCTAAAACAGTTGAATGCGATTTTTAAATATCGTACTCGTCTTATTGAGCAGACAAATGCAGGTCTAATTTCAGCTCGCTCTGCAAGTAATCGAATTAATGCGGTAGTGAATTTTTACCGATTTCTCGTTACAGAAGATTTGATCGATCATCAGTGCTATGGCATACCGTTTAAAGATGTTTACAAATATATTGCTGTAGATAATGAATTTGGTGCACGTCGAAAAATGGCAATTAAGTCACATGATCTTGCAATTCATGTTCCAGCCAAAGCTCCAAATTCTGAAGCGATTGTGGATGGTGGTGAATTAAGCCCTCTCAGCGTTGAATCGCAAACTGTCATATTAAAAGCACTGCAAAAATCATCACGTGAATATCAGCTGATGTTCTATCTAGCATTATTCACAGGTGCCCGTTTACAAACCATTTGTACTTTACGAATAAAAAGTTTAATTGGTTGTGAGCTTGATAGTCATGGCTTTATTCGTCTGCCAGTTGGGGCGGGTACAGGTGTGGACACTAAATTTCAAAAGCCGATGACACTTTTGATTCCAAATTGGTTAGTACAAGATCTTAAAATCTATATCAATAGTGAGCAAGCGCATCTGCGTAGACAGAAATCAAATTATGGCGACTCGGATGAAAACTATGTGTTTCTCACCAAGCTTGGTACACCTTTCTACACCAGCAAAGCTGAACAGCAAGAACTGACTGAGCAGATTAAAGCCTCTGACTCATTTGGGGCGAGGCTGAAACTGTATGAGGGTGAAGCGGTACGTAGTTATTTAAAAGTCGTGCTATTACCCGAAATTCGCTTGATTGATCCACAATTTAAAAGTTTTAAATTTCATGATTTACGTGCCAGTTTTGGGATGAATCTGCTTGAAAGTCAATTGCAGCATCTACCTGAAGGGCATTCTGCTATGACAGCGGTCGAATATGTGCAAGCTCGGATGGGACATCGCAACATCAGCACAACTTTACAGTATTTGAATTATAAATCACGATTGCAATGGCGCAGTAAAATTCAGCATGAGTATGAATCAAGCTTAATGAAATACGTGATGTCTTCTGTCAATTTAGCAGGAGAATTGTCATGAATTTTAGACGCTCTCCGATTTTTGTGCATATCTCAGATATCAACAAACAAATTATTGAACATGAAAGACTTGTTCTTGTCTGCAAAGATAAGACAGCTTCTTTTGCTTTTAAAACATTTGACATCGGAACTCTGTTTTATCGTAAAAGAGTATCTGACGAGGTCTTGTCGGAACAACAGTTATCTGCATCTTTTGATGAAAAAAGACGTTATTTTTTGCAGTGTTTAACGGACTATTTGTTGCAAATGGGCGGATCAGATTTGTCAAAAGGGCTCTTTTACTATACTAGTAAAATGTTTCTAGATTATGTGGATTTGCAAAAGAAAAATTTTGATTTATCAAATCAAGACAGTGTGATCGATGCGTATCGTCGTTACAGCAAATATTTAGTTGATCGCACTTTGCTTGCAGATACTGATGAAGAAAACTTGGCTGCACATACAGCAAAGCAATATCAGCGTAATGCGGCGAAGTTAATCGCATATGTATTTGACTGTCATGAAATTGATATTGTTAGTCAAGCGATGCAAGTACAGTCTCAGCGTTATGATGTTCCTGTTTTTCCAATCGCTAAAGAAGATCATCAAAAAACTTATGCAACTTTTTTGAATGTCTTTCTTGAAATTCATCGTATTGTTGTACAAGAAAATGACTTTCCTGCGCATTTTCAATCTGTGGATGAAGAAGATTTTTATTTTTACTCGGGCTTTCATCATCAAACTGAAAAACAGCATATTCAGTTTGATGTACAGAGTTACTTAGCCAAATATCCAATTATTCCAGCCCTTTCCAAAATGCTGGCTGATTTTGAGTTAGAAGAAGATAGTGAGTATCGAAAACGTGTACGTGAAAATCGCAATCAAGCGATTCGTAAACTTGAAGAACGTAATAAAAACAAGCGACATTTAGAGCGCACAAGACTTGCCTCCTACGGTCTTGCCATTGGTATGCTGTTATTTATTGCGCAAACTGGTGCAAATCTAGACACTGCTCAACAGTTACAACTTGATACGATGGAAATCCGACCAAGTACCCAAGGGCGCAGGTTTTCAGGAACAAAAAGCCGTGCAGGTGACAAGATAGTACGACCAGAATTTGGGGTGAAATTTGAGCCAGTTTTTAGGAGGATTCTGGAACTTCGAGAATGGTATGTACAAGATGAAGTATGTGATTTTGTCTTTCCATTGCGCAATGAAATTCAGCAATTGGGACCTGTAAGCAACGGCAGATTACAATTAATAAAAAAATTTTTACAGCGCATTTTCCCGAAAATGGCTTGGATCACCCCACAAGAGTGGCGCAAGCATGTTAGCAGTCAATATGTTGAATTGAGCGATGGCGATTTATTGCTTGAAGCTGAAGTGATGGGGCACTCACTTGATACAGCAAGAAATAATTATGCACGTACTTCATTCAAAGATGCAGCTCAGCAAATTTCACAATTTTTTAATGAGTTGAGAGAAGTTGCGGTGGCACAAACTCGAACCGTTGAGCGTATTCCTGTGCAAACTTTAGATGAGACTGTTGATGTTCAAACCTTAGCTGTCGGGGCTTGTACGACTACCAATCTACAACCTGAAAAAGCAACAGGTTTTACTGCGCAAGCTCCAACTCCAAACTGTCAGCAATTTGAGCACTGTTTATTTTGCCAGCATTATGCAGTTCATGCTGATGACGAAGATGTGCGTAAGCTTTTATCACTGAAAAGCCTGCTCGGCTACGTTAAGCAAAAAGCCACGGACTTAATCAAGTGGGAACAGCAGTTTGGGGTTGTGCTACATCGAATTGACGAAGTAGTCAACGAATTATCAGATACTTATGAAAATTTACGTGATCGTATTTTTTCAATACAAGAAGAAGTAGAAAGTGGTGATTTAGATGCCTATTGGCTCAATCATTTTGAATTGCTAATTGATTTGGGGTGGATATCATGATTTCATTTAATTCATATCTATATTCATTGGGTATTGCTGAGCAGTTCTTACCTGATGAGTATAATCTACAGAATAATCAGCTGACTGTTCCAAGTATTTTTGTATTATCGCGAATGAAGAGTGGTGAGATATTGTCAGTTTATTCAGACAATATCTGGGATCTTTCTCCATATTTACCGAAGTGTGATTGTCGCCTCAATTTTGATAGTTGGCTTGAAAATGTCCGAGAAAATGACTTTCTTTACTGTCAAATTCGGGCAGAAATGAAAAAAATCAGTTTTGCTTTGCTTTATATAAAATCTGGTAAGTCGATTATTAAAAGTATTGAACAGCGGCATACGGTCTTACGCCAGTTTGCAGCAATTGCATATAAAAATGGTTGTACACTGCAACAGTTATTTAGTGATGTTGCATATATATCAAAGGTGAATGATGCTTATGTTGGTGTGAGCTATCAAAAAGCAATTCACATTAAAGCATTTTTAACGGATTGTTTTGCCTTACAACAGCAATACCCATTGCTCATTCCTGCGTTTAGTACATATAAGCCAATACAGCATTTAGCAAAGTTGGCTGCTCAAATCAGGTTGCAGTCAGGCAAAGTAGGTCCACAAACCAAAGTTGTTCCTTCACGGCTTTATATAGCCTTAATTAATGCTTTAGCAGATAAATTGAATGAATTTAATCAAAATACATCAGCACTTCTGAAATGGTTTCAGCGCAAGCAGCAGGATGCAAATTTTGCTTTGATGCCGACAGCGTTTAAACGTGAAAAAAATGCGGTAAGTTTTGCTGATGCTAGAGATTTACTCGGTTTAACGGCACTGTTTGAAAATAATCAGATTCAAAAACATGCCAACCTCACCCGTTATATGACGCTGATTCAAGGTATGACCAAGTTGTGGATTCATCTATTTACAGGGATGCGTGATAATGAAGTGAATCAGCTGTCTTCTGATTGCTATCAAACTATTCAAAGTAACGAGCATCTTGTGCATGTCATTATGGGCTATACATCAAAATTACACGGGGGTGGCAAAAAGTCTACGTATTGGATCACGTTTGAAGATATTCAAGTAGGCGTACACGCAGCACAAAGTATTGGTGAAATATATGCCCTGTTCAACCCACATTATGATATGTCTAATCCTGCTGAATACCCATTATTTCCAACGCTATACTCGCAAAAGTATCGAAATAAAAATAACAGCAATATTGAGCATAAAACGGATTTTATCTCTAATTTTGAGGGTGCTCCGACTCGAACACAGTCTAATTTTAATCAGTATTTAAGCCGTATTTCTGTCTTGCTTGGAGAGGGGGTGAAAATCACAGAAAGTGATATCGCCGAGCTTGAAGCTTTTGATGGTTTTCGCAACTGGCGTGAAGACAAGGACTGTCAAATTGGTCAATATTGGAATATTTGCACGCATCAATTCAGACGTTCGCTTGCAGTTTATGGCGCACGTTCAGGCATGATCGGACTCGGTGCTTTGTCTGTTCAATTTAAGCATCTAACAGAGTCTATGACTTTGTATTACCGTAATAATGCGGTATTTGCGCCAAATATTTTAGTGAGTGATAGTCAAAAAGAGTTTATTCAAGAGCTGGAATATCAGCGCTTGGTGCATTCTTATGCTCAGTTTGAGGATGGTGTAATTAATAGTTCTAGTCGTTTGGTCGGTGGGGCAGGAACCTATTTGCAGCTGCAAAAAGACTGTGAGCAATTACTCACAGTATTTCCAAATCGTGAAGAAACGATTAAGCGTATGAAAAAAGGGGAAATTGCGTATAAACCTAGTCTTTTTGGGGCTTGTACCAACCCCGATTCATGCGAAAAAATTTCATTTACTGCAATTACGAGTTGTCTGAGTTGTGCTCATGCGGCGTTTGATACTGGCAGCGCAGAGAAGATGCAAAAAGCGGTTCAGCGACTGCAACGAGTACGTGGTAAACAAATACAAGGCAGCTTGCTGTACGCACAAATGGATAGTGACATTATGGTTTTAAATAAGACCATTCAAAAAATTAAAACGATCAATATTGAGGTTTAAAATATGAGTGCACTCAATGAATATTATGCTGCTTTAGAACGATTAAAAGCCAATAAGCCAACCGTCTTGCCTAAAGGTTCTGCAATTAATAATGACACTGTAGCACTTGAAGCAGGGCGTAAACGGGGTTCGATTAAAAAGAGCCGTCATGCTGCATTAATTGAGGCAATTGAACAAGCTGCACAGGCAGCAGGGCAAAATGTTCTTTCGCCTGCCCAGCAAATTGAGCAAGCGAAAACTAAGACCAAGGCAGTGAAAAGTGATTATGAGCAGCTGAAAGAGGATTATGAAATACTGCTGGAAAAGTGCAATTCTTTATTGCTAGAAAATTTTGAATTGAGGCAAGGTACTCGGACTATTTGATTAATATAGCCACTCAGTTTATAAACTTAGTGGCTTTTTATAAACGGAGTTAAAAAATATGCCGTTAAAATTATTCCCACGGTCTTAAGTCTACTATTTTGATGATGCTTGCAGATTCTTTATTGACTAAAACCACCATATCTACCGCAGTGGCTTTTAGCGGTAAAAATGCCGTTGCTTGAGGGTATTGAGCGAGTATCATTTTTACTATATTCGGATCATTAAAATCATTTAGGAGGGCTAAAGGTTGTGCCCGCTGTTTGATAGAGGTTTTAGCTTGGGTCAGCTCTACATAACGTTCAGGTTGTTGTGAGAGAGAAATTCCTCCTAGCACTTCTATAAACATATCATTATTATGTTGTTGAACATCTTTTGCTGATTTTATCGCTACCAATTGTGGTTTCGTCCACGATACATGTTGAAACTTTTGTTGAGCTTGATCAATATGATCTAAAATGATGTCATTTTTACGTACTAATTCAAAACGATCCACATAATAAACCAACCATGCTGGACGGCCTTGCTCAATACTATAAATACCATAACATAAAGCAGAAACTTGTAAGGCAATAATCACTGCAATATCAAATTTAAGTGATTTCTTACCTTCCTTATAGACCAATAAACCCAAGACTGGTCCGACAATTACATCGATTGCCAGCATCATCAGGAAAATTTGCGTCACACCCACTGCTGTAGCTAAAGGTGTTGGATACCAAATAAAAAATACCAAACCAACCACACACAAGGCGAGCATCAAAGAAATACTTAAATGATTAAGAAAAAATTTTAGACGTTTTGACATTAGAATCCCTTCCCATATTTATACTCAGTAATCATATTGTCATCAGTAATTGCTTCAGGTGGACGATATGGAAACTGGGATAAATCCATTTCTGCATATGGTGTTAATGGTGTTTTTAAAATAATGTCTGCTGCGGATGAACATTCATCAGCATCTTTAAAAATAGGCGTTTGAATTGAATGTCGCACCAATTTACATAATTGTGTTTGCATATATTCATGATTTGGCAATGAAATTGGTTGCATTGCATTGAGTACCATAAATTTATATTGATACACATTAGGAAAAACTTGATTTGCAGTATAGTATGCATCTATAGATTGGGTTGTGTTGTAAAATAGAATACCATCATTTTTCATTCTAGGTTTTAGCATGATTAAAAAATCTTGACTTAATAAGTTAGATGCATAAGCACGCCAATACCATGTCGTATTCATTAAAATAATGTCATATTTTTTCTCAGGTTGCTTTTTTACCCATTTTCGACCATCATCAAAAATAATCTCAATACGTTTATCTTTGAGTATATCCGATACAATCAGGTCTGTTTTAATTAGATCAATATAAGCAGGATTAATTTCAATCACTGTGATTTTTTTCAAGTTTGGCATCATGCTTAAAACTTTGACCCATGACCCTGTACTTAATCCAATCACCAAAATTTCTTGTGCATCAGGTTTTAGTACAGGCAGTAAGTAAGCGCGATCAATGCCGTTAGAATTATGAAAAATATTAGTATTGAGCTTTCCATCATAGACATTTGCTCCGTATACCACACGGTCTTTTCCTTGATCATAAACTTGGATGAAACCATGTTTATTTTCAAAAATTTGGCTTGGATAGGCACTCAGTTGTGGATTTAAATAATCTTCTTTTTTTGAAAACTCATAAAAAATTTTATCTGGAATTAACATAAGCAATAGTGTAACAATACCTAAAGTAATACCTACATATTTTAATCTTCCCGAATTTAAACATAACACCGCAATAATAATCGTAAAAAAACAAATCAATAGATAAACTTGCTGAGTATTCAAATAATCTAATGCAATAAAACTAATCAATATCGGGGCTAAGGCACTACCAAAGACATTTAAAAAATAGACATTCGAGATTTGTGAACCTGTTTTTACTTGTGCTGTTCCAACATGATGAATCAATGGAAAAATAATCCCACGGACGCTTGCACAGATAAATACACATAAACCCAGAAATAAGATAGAGATATCAAAGTTCTTGGTAAATATATATACGAAGGCGATGAGAATAATATCAACCATCGCCGCAAGCATAAAAATTTTACCCAAAACCCACATTTGCACATGGGTGTTTTTCTTGCAAATAGATTTACCTATGGATGCACCACAGGCAATCCCTATTAAAAATAATGCAAGTGTATATGAAAATGTTTGTGGAACTGTCATTCCTACAAAAGAAATCAAACGCATCCAAATAATTTCTTGAGCTAAACTTAAAAATCCACTAAAAAAAGATACAAGATAAATCAGATGATTATTTTTCATATTATTTTCTACCATAGACAATAAAGACTAAAAAAGAAATGCCGAGGTTTAGCATTGCTGCAATATAGATCGTATGGGATAAGGTAAAATGATTAAAAAGGATAAACCCCGTTGCTAATGCACCAAAAGCGGCACCAAGTGTATTATAGAAATAGAGTTGCCCAATGGAGTCACCAATATTTTGAATATATTGATTAAAAAAACTAGTCAATAATGGTAAAGTTGTTCCCATTAGGAATGTAGGGAATAATAATAGAATAAAACTACCCAATGCTGTCATCACCAAATTAGCATGAATCAATATGTCTTGTAAGTTTAGAATTAAATGATGACTCAACAGACCAAAACAACCAATTCCAAATTCAATCAAGCAAAATAAGATAATGATATTTTTAGAGAATTTATCTGCAATACGACCACCAAAAAATGCGCCTATACCCAATCCCGACATAAAAACTGAAACAATGACGGTAATTGAAGTCAAATCAACCCCAAAACCCGTAAAGAGTAATCGTTGCCAACAAACTTGATAAATTAATGCACTTAAGCCAGAAATAAAAAAGATCGCAGCTAAGTTAGAGAGCATTTTTTGCTGGGTTTGGTTCATTTTATTTCCTTGCAGATTTTATCATATTGGGCTGAGTCAAAATTTTTTCCACCTAAAACCAAACGTGGATAATCTTTAAATGGGCTGAGTATACTTTTTTCTTCCGTATATTCAGGAATATGAATTTTAGCCGCTTGAATTAAGGTTGGGAAAATAGCCGTTTGATTAATTTTTCGGTCTTTATTTTGTATTAAGTATGCGATTTGGCTTGGATACTGAGAAGCGAATAGATCCGAATACCATGCAAAACTAGCAATTTCAAGATTATGTTGAGTATCTAAACCATGTCCACTTTTTCCACAACCATTATCAAAAAGATCTTCGCCATGATCTGATGTATATAATAAGAAGGACTCTGCATCTTTCTGCTGTTTTAATGTCTCAATAAATTCATTTAAAACATGATCAGTAAATAGAATCGAATTATCGTAACTATTTACGAGTTGTTGCTTATATTTAACCTCCTGCAAACTATATTTTGATAGATCATTGAGTGATGGTCTAAAAATATCATATTCTTTGGGATAACGATGTGCATAGTTATAATGACTACCTAAGGTATGAACCACAATAAATTGTTTATTTTCATTGCGGTGTACAATTTTATTGAGTACAGGAAGAATAACATCATCATGTTCGCCTGCATCGGTATAATTGGCTTTATTTAAAAAAATTACTTGGTCTGCTTCTTTAGCATAAACTGATGTGCTGGTATCGAAATTTCCGAATTTTTGCTGAGTAGATAACCAATAGGTTTTGAACCCTACCTCTTTAAAAGCTGAAATTATTGATTTTTCTGGAAAGTTATAGTTATAAATTTGATCTGCTGATTTACGTGTCAAGATCATAGGTATAGAGGTTCGAGTTGCACTAGAAATAGATAACATATTGTTAAAGTTAACTATATTTTTTTGTTGGCTCAATAATGGATTGGTTTTTCTGGTATAGCCATTGAGTTGCCAATTTTTTCTGCGACTAGTTTCTCCAATTACTAATATATATATTTGTTTTTGAGTCATATTCAAATTTTGTTTTGCATTAAATTTGAATTTTTTATTTTTTTCAAAAGAAAAATTAATTTTTTTTTGTTCTTTTATTAAGTCCGAAATAGAAATAAAAAAACCTAAAGGATAGGTTTTTTTAATGTCTTGAATATATGGATTCTTTTCTTTAGTTAGAAAATTATCTCTTTGAATTGGGATGAACTCTTCAGCTTGGGCATCAAGATTCAGATTTAAAGCATAAATTAAAGTGAAATATAGTGTTCCTATTATTAACACCCATAAGCGACTGCGATGATTCCAAATTAAAGGAGATTTATAGTTTTTATAGAAAAGTTTTAAGCATCCAATACACCAAATAATCCAAAAAATTAAATAAATGAATAGTTTGTTGCCGAAAAAGGCTATAGCTTCTTGATAATCAGTTTCTAATATAATACTTAATATTTGTTCATTAATGTTTGTTTGATAAATTGAAATATAATACAAATATGCTGGGATAATAAAAAAAAATGGAAAAAATAGAAATATATATTTGCTACTTTTGATAATTGAAAAAAAATAAAAAATAAAAAATAAACTTAAAGCCAGATAGTAGAGATCTCTTACTTTGAAAGATAAATACAGATCCGGTAGTAGTAATAACCACATAAAAGTTAAACCCAAAAAAACACCTCTCAAAAGAGAAGTGTTTTAAATCAGTACTACAAATTAAGGTGAAGAAGCAGCAGCAGTGCGACAGTTAGCAGGTAAAAATTTACTTTCAACAGTAGTGCCCGCTCCACCACACTGCCAATTCACCTGTAACCCAGCACTAGTAGCAGCGCTTAAATCTAAAGCAGTAGTTCCATCAGCAGCGACTGGATTAAGTGTTAAAGTGCTCTTAGCGTCAGGTAACACAGCTGGTTTAAATTTAATTGAAATAATTCCACTTTCACCACTTAATACCGATGCAACATTTTTATTGCCAGCTAAAGCAGTTGTATCTAATGGATTAGTGCCAATTGCTGTACAAGTAGCATCGTCTTTACACTCCATTGATGAAGGTCCTTTGCTTTGGAAACTTTCATTAATTGCAGTTTTTAAAGCTGAAGATAAAGATAAACCATCTGATACTTTCGCACGAATAGTATAGTTTTGGTATGCTGGAATCGCAATTGCCGCCAAAATACCAATAATAGCCACCACAATCATAAGCTCGATGAGCGTGAAGCCTTTTTGATCATTCATAACTTTTCTCCAATATTTTAAAAATTTTATAGCTTTAATAAGCAATTTTAATTCAGGGTATTGAGTGTGAAAAATCAACACCGATTAGAAACATTTTGATTCTAGACATTGTGTAGTTTTTTACAAGGCTTATTTTATTTTATGTTTTCTTATAAGTTTTTATGTAAAAAAGTGACACTTTTTGTCATTTTTTATTTTATGGGGTTAACTAGCCAATGCATGATATCAAAAGTTGGTTATCACCTCGATAGACATATAATATTTTTGTAATATGGACATAATCATTAAAATTGGCATATTAATTAGTGTCTATATGGACAAAAGGTATAAAACTAAAAAAACCAATAATTCAAATGTTTGAGTTGTGTCCATTTCAAGTGACTTATGGAATGTATCGAGTTAATGATCGTTGTTGCGATTATCGGTATTCTTGCTGCAATTGCACTTCCTGCATACCAAGATTATACAGCACGTGCCCAAGCATCAGAAGGTTTTAAAGCGACTTCAGGTTTGCAAGCTGATATCGGTACGTTTATTGCTGATCAAAGTCGTTATCCTTTACCAGCAGATCCTGTTGGTGTATCTGCTACTCTATTGGATGGTAAATATTTTGCACCAGGTGGCGTTGTGTTAACTGGGGGGGATGCTGTAGGTACAACAACACCAACGGCTCCTTCAGTGATTCAAATTACATTTGATGCAGGCACAAATGCTGGTAAAGCTATGATATTAACTCCTACTGTTATTGCTGCTACAGGTCAAGTTTCTGGATGGACTTGTGCACCTCTTGCTGGTGCGTCAGGCATTGAGACTAAACGTTTACCTACTAGCTGTCAGTAATACCTAGTTGTTAGAAAAAAGAGAGACTTTATGTCTCTCTTTTTAATTAAATTGATCAATGAAATGAGGTAACCATGAAACAAAATAAAGGGTTTACATTAATTGAATTGATGATTGTAGTAGCGATTATAGGTGTATTAGCTGCATTGGCTTTACCTTTGTATAAAACTTATATGGATAGATCTAAAGTTACAGAGGGATTTATTGTTACAGAAACACTTAGAAGTGAAATCGCTATTTGGGTATCAGATAGAAAAGAATATCCTCAAGTTGTAGATGTATCGAGTAGTGGTATTATTGGGCGATTAGCTCAATCGATTGAAGGAAAGTATATTCAAGATAATACTATTACTGTGGCTGCAAACACAGGTATTATCACTATTTTGTATGATACTGGTGATCTAAGTGGTAGAACATTAATTTTAACTCCAACTTTAAATGTGTCACGAAACGATCAAGTAATTCAATGGTCATGTTCTGGCACAGTGGGAACAAAAAATTTGCCTAATGCTTGCAGATAAGATACTAGGGATTAAGATTCATGGGTTTATCTTTTCGAATAAAATTATTTTTTGGTCATTTATGTGTTTCAATAATATTGGCATTAGTTTGTTTTATACTTGTATATATTTTTTGGCATCCGTTTCCATTAGCAAAAGCTATTGGTGTGACACATATTTTTATAATGATGTTGTGTATAGATACTGTTTTAGGTCCATTATTAACCTTAATTGTTGCTAAAAAAGGGAAAAAAACACTTAAGTTTGATTTAGTTATTATTTTCATCTTACAAATTAGTGCCTTAGTTTATGGAGTGTATAATATTTCGATTAGTCGCCCTGTATATATTGTATTTGATACTTTTCGCTTTGATTTAGTGCAGGCAAATAATATACCAAAAAAATTATTAACCTCTGCGGATCAGCCTTTTAATACATTACCTTTATTTACTCAAAATTGGGTAGCAGTGCAAAGTGCTAGTTCAGAAAAAGAAAAATCAGATCGAACATTTTGGGAGTTAGAACAGGGTGTGGCTCCAAGTATGATGCCTAACTTATATGTCCCCCTTTCTAAGTATATGTCTCAAGTTAAATCTAAATCATTGGATTTATCCTTACTTAATGAGTTCAATGCAAAAGAAGATGTAAATGCTATAATAAAAAAATACCCTCAAGCGGATAGTTGGGTTCCACTGAAAGCCAACGCAGTTGATATGGTGGTATTAATTAATAAAGAAAAAGGTGAAGTGGTTAAAATTGTTGACCTTCGTCCTTGGAAGTAGCAGAACACCTAAAGATTAATGAAAGACTGAGTGTATAATTCACTCAGTTTTTTTTTGCGCATTTTTCAATGAAAGCAATTTTACCTATACTCTCCGCATTTTTTTTAGCATTGGCATATCTCTTGCCATTTCATAAACTTCCATGGACAACTTTTGGTAGTGAAGTTCTGGCTTTTTTATCAGGCATTATACTGTTATGTATGTTTGTGAAAAAAGATTTAAAAATTCCAAAACCACAGCTTTTAGCACTTCCTATTCTATTGATTCCAATGATTCAATATGGTTTTGGGCAGATTCTTTATTTTAGTAATGCTTTGTTATGTACAGCATATCTGTTGATGTTCTGGCTGATGGTTGTGGTAGGTTATAACTTATCATTAGAAAAAGCGCATCGAGAAAAAACCTTTACAGCGATAAGTATTGTGATTTTGATTGTGGCTTTGCTTTCAAGTGTGATTGCGATTTTCCAATGGCTCGGGATAAATTCATACTTTGCACCATTCATGAATTTTCTAAAAGGAAATCGTCCTTATGCTAACTTTGCCCAACCCAATAACTTAGCGACTTTTTTAACAATGGGTGTTTTCGCCTGTTTATATTTTTATGAAAAACGCTTGATCTCGAATTTTGTTCTTGTACCTTCAAGCTTGGTTCTACTTTTTACAATTGCCTTGACTCAATCACGTACTTCTTGGGTTGTATGTATATTTGTTTTAATTTATTTAGCGATCAAACAATTTAATAAACCAAAAAGATTTAATTTTGTAAAATTATTAATGTGGGTTGGTATTTTTGTCGCTGCGATTGGTTGTTTGCCTTATTTAAATCATTTAATGAATGAAATTTCAACACAAGGCGTTGTAGATACTGCAACTGTTGTGGAGCGAGCTTCTTCAGGTTATAAGCGCTTAGATATGTGGTCGCAAGCTTGGGTAGCCATTCAACAACAGCCATGGTTTGGTTATGGTTGGAATCAAACAGGTATGGCACAAATTGCAGCTTTTGATTTAAGACCAAATTGGGAATGGTATAAGACTGCACATAATGTCATTTTGGATTTATTAATCTGGACTGGTATTCCAATTGGTGGGTTGATTGTTTTATATGTCGCAGGTTGGTTATATTGGTTAAATAAAGGCATTAAAGAATCTATTTCTTTGGTTGCAACTTTAATGGTTTGTGCAATTTTAATTCATGCATTTTTAGAATATCCAATTCATTATGCATATTTTTTATTACCTATGGGGCTCTTGCTTGGTATTATTCAGGCACAATATTCTTATTTACCAAGTAAAAATTTAAAACCAGCAGTTACATTGAGTTTAGTGCTGATCGGCATTGTTTTATGTGCGGTGGTGTATCGAGATTATCAGCTATATCGCCAACAAAGTGTGTTTGTAAATATCAAAAAACCATTAACAGCCACACAGCAAGACGTAATGAATCAACAGATTTGGTTATTATCACAATTTAAAGAACGTATTTGGTGGATTGGATTAAATCCATTTATTAAGTTGTCTGATGAGCAGTTACAGTATATTGATCGTATGGTGGCAAATTTAGCTTCTAAATATGATTTATTTAAATATGCTCAAGTTTTAGCTTTTAATGGCAAGCAGGCAGAAGCAGAACATCAGCTTTGGATCTTAGGTGAATTACACCGAGAGAAACATGATTATCAGGATTTACTCCCTAAATCTGAGAAATAACAATAAAAAAATCCCTTTACATCGATAAAGGGATTTTTATTTAAGTCTTGGTTAGAGCTGGCTTTGAATATAATTTTCAATACCAACACCATCTGTTAAATCAATTTGTGTGGTTAACCAATCCCAATATTCTTCTTCTTTTTCTAGAATTTCTTGGGTAAGATCACGTGTTACATAATCTAGATGCTGTTCAGCAAGCGCAACGGTTTTTTGTAAAGCCTCAATATTTTCTTTCACTTTACGAACATCACAATTGAGTACTTCTAGCGTATGTTGCCCAATATATAATTTACCTAAATGTTGTAAATTTGGTAAGCCTTCTAAAAATAAGATACGTTCAATGATTTTATCGGCATGCTTCATTTGGCGAATAGATTCTTTATATTCTGCTGAACCTAATTGCTCAATACCCCAATCATTAAACATACGTGAGTGTAAAAAATATTGATTAATTGCTGTTAAGTGATGATAAAGCACTTGGTTAAGTTGATTAATAACGTCACGATTGCCTTTCATGGTGAATGCTCCATTTAAAACGTGTGCCTTAAATTATTTCAAGGCAATCCATAATTTATATTAATCAAATTTATCAAAAGTTTCGAGGGCTTTATTGAACGGCAAATGAAAATCGCAATCAAAATCATGAGAAAAGATCATTTCATCTTAAGCAATATTTTTTGCTGAACAGCGATCTTTAAAAATAAGATTATTATATAAAAGAAACCCGCCTTGAGTCGAAGCGGGAGAGGAAGATGATCTGTTAGGATCATAGAGTATTATTGTTATCTGGTGTGAGTTTAAGATGCTAAGCAGCAACAGAAAGACGTGCTGCAATTAAAGCTAGTTCTTCATTAATGATACTTTTTGCTTCAGGGGCACAACGTCCGCAACATGTACCCAAGTCGAGTAAGTCACGAATTTCACGATAGCTTTCAGCGCCATCAGCCATGGCATCTTTAATATCTTGATCTGTAATACCACGACACAAGCAAACGTACATGAGAATGAACCACAGTGTTAAATGCGATAATAGATATTATTGATAATTGTTATCGTTTGTCAATGGAATTTATTTAAATAGCTAAAAATTATTTATCGTATTTTTGGATAAAAAAACACCACCTGATCGGTGGTATTTTATAATTAAAATAAATATTGAATAAATATAATATTATTGGTTTATTACAACAATACCATCCATTTCAACTAAAGCCGATTTTGGTAAACTAGCAACACCTAAAGCTGCACGAGCAGGATAAGGTTGAGCAAAATATTCACCCATAATTTGGTTTACAAGTTGGAAGTGAGATAAATCAGTTAAGAAAATATTCAGTTTTACGATATCTGCTAGAGAACCACCCGCTGCTTCACATACAGCTTTTAAGTTGTCAAAAACACGACGAATTTGAGCTTCAATGCCTTCGACCAATTCCATACTATACGGATCTAAACCAATTTGACCCGAAAGATATAGCGTATTTCCAACTAAAATTGCTTGAGAATAAGTACCAATTGCGGCTGGGGCATTTTCGGTATGAATCACTTGGCGGGACATCAATTTCTCCTATTTTTCAATTAGATTCATCATATCGGATGAATTGTATTCTCCAAAGACATATCGGTTTATCTGATTAACACGCTTTGGAAACAGGTGTTATTGCAATGGGCATAGCAAGACGTGTTACGCGAGGGAAACCAAAAAGCATGCGTAGCTCACGAATGATTTGTGCAATTTGTTTACGATCTTTCACCACAATATTGACAAAAGTTTTGTCATCACGGCTTTGTACAGACTCAACCCCTGTTTTTAATTTACGACATAAATAAATAAGTTCAGAAATCTGTTCATCATTGAGCACTAAATCAATACTTAAATATGCACTAAAGTTAATATCATCTTCAGTTTCTGAATTCCAATGCAAAGGCATAATATTTTCAGGATGCAAATGTTGTTCATGCAGTAAATTGTGACAACGTGCGCGATGCACAATTAAGCCACGACGTGAAATATGCCCTTGAATTGGGTCACCAAGAACAGGGTTGCAACAATGCGCATATTTTACATCAACGCCTTCGGTGCCTTGAATCAAACGTTGTGACGCATTATTTTCATCTTGGTCTTGCGCAAATAAATGGTTAGCAACCAATTGTGGCAGTAAATCACCAACAGCGATTTGTTCAAATAGTGCTTCTTTGGTGCTGACATGTCGCCATTGTAATAAATCAGCCCAATCAGACTCAGATAAATCTTTTACTGATAAATTAAATAATTTTAAAGCACGATTTAAGGCTTGTTGCCCAACTAAACGTTGTTCTTCAATATCTTGATCTTTTAAAATATTTTGAATCGCGCGGCGTGCTTTTTGTGTATTGATGAAGCTTAGCCAATCAGGATTTGGCGTTGCTAATACATCGGTAATTACTTCAATGACTTGACCACTTTGTAGGGGGGTGGAAAGTGGTTTGATTTCACCATTAATTTTAGCACCTACAGCATGATTACCTAAAAACAAACTTGCAGAATAGGCAAAGTCTACGGCTGTTGCTCCCTGAGGAAGTTCATGAAGTTGACCATGTGGTGTATAGACCCAAATTTTCTCTTGATGTAAATAATCTAACAGATCATTAAAAGTCGTTTTAGCACAGTCGCCATCCACTAAAATATTTAAATTTTTCATGGAGGCTTGAATGGCTGAGCGGCAGGCTTGAGGCGCATTTTCACCTAAGACTACGCCAAAGCGAGCAGCTTTACGCATTAACTCGGTTTGGATGGTTAAAGATAATGTGGTTTTTTCACCTTTGAGGCGAATCATTAAGGATTGATTTCCGCCAGGCAGTGGATAACGAATGTGATCTTCATAATGCAGAACTTGGAAATTTTCACGTAAAGCTTCAACTAAACGGTCACAGTCAGCAATCGTTTTTAAAATAATTTCGAAGGCATGGCTATGGGTAAGTTCTTGTAAATCAATTTCATTTTTTACAAAGTGACGCAGTAATTCAATATTGTTATTTTTCTTTTTAATACGACCTTCAATACTATAAGTATGTAATAAGTCTGCAAGATTTTGTTCCCAAACAGTCTGATATTGACATCGTTCAGGTTTGGTTGATAGCAAAGATTCTTGCACATCATTATACATATCTAAATCAAGATTTTGATAACACAGATGCTCAAGGTTATCTGCCATTTCATTCATACCCACTAAACGTGCCATAGGTACAAAAACATCAAAGGTTTCTTGAGCAATACGAGCACGTTTATCAGGGCGTAGAGAGCCCAAAGTTGTCATATTATGATAACGGTCAGCAAGCTTAATAATAATGACACGTGGGTCTTGTAGAGTCGCTTGTAGAATTTTTCGAAATGAAGCGGCTTTATTGTATTCTTTATCACTAGAATGGCTGAGTTTAGTTACTCCATCTACAAGCTCAGCCACAATACGACCAAATTTATCAGTGATATCGTCTTTACTAAAATCAGTATCTTCAATGACGTCATGCAATAAGGCAGCCATCAATGTTTCTGCATCCATTCGCATGTGCGCTAAGATACAGCTCACTGCAATAGGGTGCAAAATGTAGGGTTCACCACTTTTACGTGTTACGCCATCATGTGCAATATCTGCATAATCACATGCCGCAAGCACTTGCTCGACTTCGCTTGGTTTTAAGTAAGCGTCGATAATAATATTGAGCTGTCGCTTGGCTTGGCTGACCTCTTGGCCTGGCATAGAACACCTATTTTCCGAGTTACAAAATTAAAAAAGATTTCACTAATGCCCTAATGAAAAGCATATTGAATGAATTGTCAATTTTAAAATTAAAAAGTATCTATTTTTTTAACAAATATTTTGAATTTTGTCGATTGATTATCTAAATAAATTGCAATAAAAAAGCCTAGTAAATACTAGGCTTTTTAAGAAAGTTCAACTTATTGAAAAGAAAAACCGTCCAAGTTCAAATTGTTTACTGAAAGCGCAAGGTCAAGACTCGAAGTTTGGTAATCTTGATCACGTTGTTTCAAGATATCTTTGGTTACATGACCGACTGCAATTTCACGTAGTGCAACAACAGTTGGTTTATCATTGTCCCACTCTACAGTTGGTTCAATGCCTTGACGTGCCAATTGACGCGCGCGTTTGCTTGCCACTAGTACAAGCTCAAAGCGGTTGTCTACATGGTCTAAACAATCTTCAACGGTTACGCGTGCCATAAGAGTTCTCGTATGAATGTAAATTTTTAAATAGACTGTGCAGTATAAAATGCTTTAACTTTATACTCAAGTTTAATCATCGCTTCCTTTGTCTTGAGGCGTAATTAATTTTTGAATTAAAAGTTGATGTCTGTTTGCTTGTTGGCTGAGTTTTAAGCGATTTGCATTAATTACAGATTCTAAGTCATGCAATGCTTTATTAAAATCATCATTAATAATGATATAGTCAAAATTGACATATTGTTGCATGTCTTCAACAGCGCAACTTAAACGATGTTCAATCACTTCAACAGAATCTGTACCACGATTTGATAAGCGTTGGCGTAAATCAAATTGGGTCGGTGGTAAAATAAAAATTTGTTTAGATTCAGGGAAAAGTTTGCGAACTTGTTCAGCGCCTTGCCAATCAATTTCGAGTAAAACATCATGTCCTTTCGCTAATTGTTCTCTTACAGTACTTTGTGAAGTACCATAATAATTACCAAAAACCTCAGCAAATTCAATGAATCCACCTTGATTCACTTGTTCAAGAAAAAATTCTTTTGTGGTGAAATGATAGTGAACGCCTTCAAGTTCACCAACACGTTGACCACGTGTAGTATGAGAAACAGAAACATGTAAATTACTTACACGTTCTAGCAGGGCTTTAACGAGAGATGTTTTGCCTGTTCCTGATGCAGCAGAAACGACAAACAATAGACCCGACATGATATTTTTCCTGATATGATAAAATATCTTCTCTATTTTAGAGTAGAGTGCGAACAAACAAAATAGCTTTTATAGATTGTTTGTCATTTTCTAAATAAATTTAAGTGAGCCTTGAGGGTGTTATGAAAATTGTATTGGCTAATCCACGTGGTTTTTGTGCAGGCGTAGACCGTGCAATTGCAATCGTCAATCGCGCACTTGAGTGTTTTAATCCTCCCATTTATGTTCGTCATGAAGTGGTACATAATAAATTTGTAGTTGATGATTTACGTCAACGTGGTGCAATTTTTGTTGATGAGCTTGATGAAGTGCCTGATGATAATATTGTAATTTTCAGTGCGCATGGTGTTTCAAAGCAAGTCCAACAAGAAGCTGAACGTCGTGGCTTAAAAGTATTTGATGCCACTTGTCCTTTGGTTACCAAAGTTCATATTGAAGTGACGAAATATGCTCGTGAGGGCATCGAAGCCATTTTAATTGGTCATGAAGGTCATCCAGAAGTTGAAGGTACAATGGGGCAATATGACACTAAAAATGGTGGTCAAATTTATTTAGTTGAAGATGAAGAAGATGTTGATTCTTTAAAAATTAATGATATTGAAAAGGTTGCTTTTGTCACACAAACAACGTTGTCCATTGATGATACAGCGAAAGTTATTGATGCTTTGCGTCAGAAGTTTCCAAAGATTCAGGGACCGCGTAAAGACGATATTTGTTATGCAACTCAAAATCGTCAAGATGCTGTTCGAGATTTGGCAACGCAATGTGACATTGTTCTTGTTGTAGGGTCGCCAAACTCATCGAACTCTAATCGTTTACGTGAGTTAGCAGAACGTATGGGTAAACATGCGTATTTGGTTGACAATGCAGATGAGCTACAAAAAGAATGGTTTACGGATGTTGAAAAAATTGGTGTAACCGCAGGAGCATCTGCACCAGAGATTTTAATTAAACAAGTGATACAGCGTTTACAGGATTGGGGAGCAGAAGCACCACAAGAATTAGATGGACGTGAAGAAAATATAACTTTTAGCTTACCTAAAGAATTAAGGATACAAGTCACGCAAGCTTAAATATTTCTTAACATTTTATGCCGATAACTGTTAATCAGTTATCGGTTTTTTTATGCCTCTTATCTACTATGTATTGGTTTTGTATAAATTGTTAATAGAATATTAATAAATAGGTTTTGTTTTAGGAACCAAAATGAATAAAAAAAATAGGGGCTTCACACTGATTGAACTCATGGTGACGATTGCAGTTTTGGGAGTTATTGCCGCCATGGCAGCTCCGTCTTTTATCAATACCATTAACCAGCGACAACTAGATACTGCATTTAGGGAACTTTCTATCGCAATGATAAATGCAAGAAGTCAGGCAGTTAATATAAGACAAGAGGTGGAGTTAAACCTTAATTCTACTGCTGCGAATACAGAAACTGTGCTGAATTGGAGATCTAAGACAAGCAATGTCGTCCTAGAAAATGGGAGTGTAACGAATATTGTTTTTGAACCAATGGGAAACGTGAAAAGTTTTAATCAGACTACGATGGTTTTTTCTATTTGTCATTCAGATTTGGGGATTTCTAGGCGTTTACAACTGAGTCGTTTGGGAACGATTACTATACTTGCTGAGGGGACATGTTGATGAACTTACAAATACAAAAAGGGGCAGGGTTAATTGAAGTAATGGTCGCTTTATTTATTTTGGTTATTGCTGTTTTGGGTTTTGTCGCATTGCAAGTTAGAGCTATTGAAGCTTCTCAAGATTCAGTTTTTAAAACCCAAGCTGTACATTTCATGCAATCGTTATCAGAAAGTATTCGTGTAAACAATACAGCTAAAGCAAATTATGCAACTAATATAAATACTTATCTTTTGGCATCTTCAAAGCCAACAGCAACAATTAATTGTAATACTACAGTTTGTACGCCAGCACAGCTTGCAACTTTTGAATCTTATGCAATAGCTCGACAAGCGGCAATACAAGGTTTGAGTCTTGGTGTGGCAATTTGCCCAGGAATCTCTGCAAGTACACCTGTAGCAGATAAACGATTATGTATTTTTAGTGTTTGGAACAATACATCGCTGACTGGAACTGTAGCAAGCTTAAACGTAGCAAACTGTATGAGTAATACAGGTATATATGTTGCTTCTTCAAACTGTTTGATGATGGAGAGCTATTAAATGATAACTAAAAAACAAAAAGGTTTTACACTAATTGAGTTGATGATTGGTATTGCATTAGGTTTATTAATTGTAGCGGCTGGTTTAGCTATTTTTTTAAACAGTTTGAAAAACTCTCGCTTACAAGAAGGAGTTTCACAAGTTCAGGATGGGGGGATTTTTGGTTTAGATTATATAGCTAGTCAAGTGAGATTGGCTAATTATGGTAATGTTGAAAATCGCAGTTTAAATGACCAAACTCCAATGGGTGGAATTGTTCTGACAACAGGACTGCCAACTCAAACGAATATTAATTTAGCTATGGGAGATGCAAATGCTACGACTGCTTTTGCAAATACTATTGTAACGAGATCTAGTGGTTTAAGTAATGTAAATTTAGCCAGTGATCAGTTAACAATACAATTTATTGCACCAACAGATATGCAAAATTGCGTAGGCGAAAATGTTCAAAAAGGGGATCGAGTTGTACAAAGATATTTTTTACGTGCAGAAAATAATAAAACTAACCATGATACAAATATTACAAGCTTAGGTTTAGCATGTGTAGCAAATTCACCTTTAAATAATCCAAATTCAAATCCTAGGTTTTTAACACGATTTGCGCCGAATATTACTGGTGAAATTATTATTCCTAATGTTGATTATTTTGGTTTTTTATTAGGCGCACGTACAGGCAACAATTATCGTTATTATACAGTAGATGAATATACAGCAGCAGTGACTGCAGCAAGAAATGCAATTCCTGCTCAGGAAGTTCCTTCGATTGAAATGATTAAAATGGCTGTTTTAATTCGGTCACAAAATGAAGTTAGAACAGCACCTATTACATTATCTACATATGAAATTTTAGGAAGAACAGTCACTTTAAATACACCAGCTACAACAGGTGTAACGAATAAATTTGTACGCAATGTATATGTTACTACAATTGCTTTGCGTAATGCTTTGGGAGATAAATGATGAAAATTACCCAATCATTAGCACAACAAAAAGGTATGACACTTATTACAATTTTGATTATTTTACTTTTAGTCACAGGAATCGGTGCATTGGCAGTAAAGTATTCTGTAATGAATCTAAGAATAGCAAGTAATAGTCAAGTGCGTCAATTAATGACTCAGTCAGCAGATTTACCTTTATATATTATTCGTAATAAGTCACCTATAGAATTACGACGTTTAGATAATGTCGTTGGTTTAGTCATTAATAATAATTTACCAGATCGAGAATATGTATTTTGTTATCGCCCTCAATCACAGAAAAATTTTGCACCTATCAATAATGTTGCAGAGATTTCACCTTATAGCACTACAGGAACAGCAATCACGAGTGATGTTATGCGCTTAATATCAGGTACTAATAATACTTTTTGTGATTTAAATGCTGATTTTGGAAGTGCGCGAGCAGGTGTAGTAACTCAAGTAGCAGTATCATTAATTACTGATAGTGCTGGTAATACAGAAAAAGGTGAATATTTACCTGAAGGGACAGATTCAAGTGGGGCAGCTCATTTAGGGGCAAAACTTACAGGGAGTCAGCGTATAAGGGTTACTACAACCGCAATGTTACCTGCATATTCGACAGCCTCAATCAGCACGGTCCAAAGTGAATGTTTAAGTACATCAAAACCAAGATTAAATGACAATACTGAGCATCCAACATTAAGAACTTTAAAAGATTGTATATCAGATTATGGAATTCCTGTGGTCGCGCAAACGCAAGAATTTACATTAGCAAATACACTGATTGAAGAAGCTAAACCTGATTAAACCTAATTTTAATTCAACTTATTTTCTCAATAATCGTAAGATGGAGAATGAAAATGAAAAGAACATATTTAAGCCACTTATTAAAAGCGATGATGAGTAGTGGTATTTTATTTACAGCCCCGTCTTTACTGCAAGTACAAGCATCAGATTTACAGATTTACGCAGGTCCTGGTACAGCAGGGCAAAAAACATTAATCATGATGCTAGACCGTTCAGGAAGTATGGGGATGGTTGCTGATGATCTTAGTAATAATGCAATTGTTGCAGATTATCCTGATATTTTTACTTTTAATACATGTAGTGCTGTAGGCGGGGCGGGGAAAACTAAGTTTAGTACAGAAACAAAAACCGACCTAATTTTTCCTGATATCTCATATACACGTGTTTATTGTAAGAGGAATGGTGATCCAAAACTCTATGAGGATAGGATGACACGTTTAAAAAATGGGATGTTTGACTTATTAAGTAGTACAGATCCCAAATTAGAAAAAGTCTATATTGGTTTGGGATATTACTCTGCGGAAGATAGTGTATCAGGAATAATTAAGGTTCCAGCAAAAGAACTAGGGGCTATTAACTCAAGCCACCGTAAAGATTTGAAAAAAGCGATTGCTGCATTATCTGCAGGTTGGTCAACACCAACTTCACATGCTTATGCTGAGGCTGCTGCTTATTTGCTAGGTACAACAACGACAAATCCAGTCTACAATTTTGTAAATAAGCCCTTAATTGAAGCTTGGTATTCAGCATCAAATAATTCTTATTCTTCTTATAGGCTGTGTGACAAAGCTGAAGGTGAAACATGTCTAAGTAGTTGGGGAGCATTTGTATATCAGCCAGTACCTGCAGGATATACTTATTTAAAAGCATATAATGAGGGGGGGTGGAATAAAAGACTTTATCAAAAAAATCAAGGTACTAGTGATATTATTAGCGCTGCCACTGATTCTGGTTTTGCAAAGTCTATCAGTACGAGTAAAAATGCTGGACAGACTGTTTACAATAGTCCTTTACCAACAACAGCTGCGACGTGTGATGGGCAGGGAGTATATATTTTATCTGATGGGCAGCCGAATAATACAAACGATGCTCGTTCAAATGCAATTATGGCAAAAGCATTAAATCAAACGTCTTTTTCATGTGATGTATCTAATGGTTTAACAAATAGTCATTCGGGTAGTGGTTGGAAGTGTATGGGGGCTTTTGCACGTAGTTTATACGCAATAACTAATCCTAAACAGCGTCCAATACAGACAGCTTTTGTTGGCTTTGGTAAAGAGTTTGATGGGGCTATGTCAGCTACATTGACAACAGATACACGCAATGCTTGTCAGCTTGGTTCAGCCAAAGAGGGTGATAATTGTTCATATTATAATACAGATAAGACTGTAAAGCCTGATACAGTATTTCGAAATACTGAGGGTGGTTTTGGTAATGGTGGATTTTTCCAAGCAAAAGATGCAGTAGATGTTACAAATAGTGTTCTTGCTGCTTTAAATAATTTAGATACAGGAACAATCGAACCATTAACCACAGGTGCTTGGTCTGTACCTGTTGATGATTTAAATCCAACAGGTGTTACGTCACAGGGATATGTTCGAGCATTTCAACCAAGACCAGGTAGTACAGATGTATTGTGGGCAGGAAATTTAAAAAAATATGATATTGTGAATGGTGCTTTAGCTGAAGGAGCATCAGCGACTGCTTCATTAGTATTAGATAATAAAGGTAAGTTTAATACAGGGATTAATGATCTTTGGGGTACTGCAGGTGCTGATGAAGGTGGAAGTGTATATAAAGGTGGTGCGTATAAAAACATTCCAATGCCGATAGTTGGTGCACCAAATAAAATACGTAATCTTTACACCAATTTTAAATTAGATAGTGATAATAACTTAACGCCTCAATTATCTAAAGGGGGCTAATTTACTGCGTTTACCAGAAGTGGAAAACTCTACTTTAGCAACCACAATAACTAGTTTAAATGAAAATGCAGTAACTTCAAAATTCACTAATTTATTAAAACGTAAAATACTTAACTATTTAGGTTTTAAAATCGATTTGAATGATACAAACCTACCCACTGATTTAACAACTGTACCTTTACAACAGGAAGGAAAAGAGTGGAATAGTTTAGGAGGGATTTCTCATTCATTGCCTGTACAAGTAACTTATGAAGGCGTACTAAATAGTGAAGGTGAATTACAATCTGCACGTAGCCAATCAATTTTGTTTGGAACAATGGAAGGCGGTTTACATTTAGTAGATGCAGAAAGAGGAACAGAACAATTCTCGTTTATTCCATCAGATATTTTATCTGACTCGGTACAGTCCTTAGCTCTGAAAAGGGATGAATCATCTACAGCAGGTGTTGCAGCAGGTACGGATGCAGCTTGGGTTGTTGATCCTATATATAAGTATGAACAGGTAGGTTCAGGAGATACAGCAACAACAAAAATTGTTGCTGAAAAAATGTATGCATATGGTGGCTTACGTATGGGAGGAAGTAGTTATTATGGCTTAGATATTACGACAAAAACCTCACCAAAATTTTTATTTAGAATTAGTGCAGATCAAACAGATTATAACCATATGGGACAATCTTGGTCTAAACCAGTATTGGGTAATATTCGAATCAATGGTGTGATTAAGCGAGTTATGTTTATTAGTGGTGGTTATGATACATGTTATGAAGATCCACATTTTAAACTCAATACAGATTACACAGCAGATATATCAAAAAGTGCTGCATTTAAAGCACAATGTTCAAATAAATCACAAGCAAAAGGTAATGCTGTTTATGTTGTTGATGCTGCAACAGGTGACCGCTTATTTTGGGTAAGTAATGTTGGTGCAGATAAGAACAATGCAGATATCAAACACAGTATTGTAAGTAATATTTCTACATTAGATACAGATGCTGATGGTTTAGTAGATCATTTTTATTTTGGAGATCTTGGGGGGCAAGTTTTCCGTGCTGATTTAAACAATAAAAATAAAACAGAAAATAGTGAAAGCTTTGGTGTACGTGTTGTTAAAGTCGCAAATCTGGCAACAAATGCAACGGGTGCAAATATTACGAATGGAAATAATCCACGTTTTTATGAAGCACCAACATTAACTATGCATCGTGAGCAAGGAAAGAGATTTATATTAATGGCTATAGCATCTGGTGATCGTAGTTCACCATTAGATGTTGCACCTTTGGGGCGTATGCGTCCTTCATCTGTACCTATAGCATTAACGGGTCAATTAGCTAATAATATTTATGCAATTATGGATACAGATGTACTGAAAAAAGATTTAAATACAAATTATGCAGCTGATTATGCATTAGCGACTAAAGATTTAACATTAGCTAGCCTTATACAAAATCCTCAGGTTATTGTTCGAAATAGCGGTTTTGGTGTATTAAAAAATCAGTTAATTCCTTACGTGAATACAGTTAACGCAGCTACTCGTTATGGTTGGTATCGTTCTTTATCGAGTAATTCAGCTGGTACAGAGAGAGCAAATAATAGTTATCGACAATTAGGTGGGATAAAAGCATTTGAACCATTAATAGTCGTTGCTAATACTCTGTTGATGACTGTTTATGACCCTGAAAGTGAAACAATTAATCCCAATCCAGATCCATGTCAAGTTCGTGTTATTGGAGAAACTTATCGTCAATATTATTGTTTACCATTTGGTGCTTGTTTGAGTGGAACGGGCACGAACGTAACTCTTAACACTCTCGAGGAGAGTAAAACAGGTTGGAGACCAGGGAAAGAGAGTGATGTTCTCGGAAGTGAAGTATCAAGTGCTGCTCTAGGGCAAGGGATTTTAGGTAGTGCATTCGCACCAGGTCAATCTGATGGAAACTGTGGTGGTTTGCAACTAGCAGGCAATCTTCATGGTACTGGTAAGTGGAAATGTGTTGCTCAAACCAAACCAATGAATTGGTATGCTAAATAGGTGGAAAATGAATTTAAAAAATGGTTTTACGCTTATTGAGTTGATGGTGGTGGTGGTGATGGTTGCAGTACTTGCTGCAATCGCTTACCCAAGTTATCAGCAATATATTCTACGAAGTAATGCATCTTTAGCTGAGGCAGAAATGCAACGTCTAGCTCAGGATCTAGAACGTTATAAATCTAGGAATTTTAGCTACAGATTGTATACTCCTATTTCAATAAATGTTGGAGATCCACTTAAATATACAATTAGTCTTCAAGCAACAGCGACCACAAATTTAGCCACTGATGGTTCTGCATGGGTGATGAGAGCTGTTCCACAGGATGTCAAAAATTTCACATATTTAATTAATAATCAGGGTCTTAGGTGTAGAAATAAAATAGCATCGAAAGTAACATTTACAGATTGTGGGACAAGAGCAGATGGAAGCGAAGATTGGTAAGCAATTTGGTTTTACATTATTTGAATTGATGATTATCGTGGCTATAGTAGGCATTTTAGCCGCTATAGCACTTCCTAATTACTCAGAATATGTTAAACGAAGTAATAGGGCTGATGCACAAACACATATTATGAATCTTGCACAAAATTTGGAAACTTATCGTTTAGTGAACCATAGTTTCTTTGGGGCAAATTTAACCCAATTAGGAGGAGACAAATATCCTATTAATACTGCATATTATCAGTTAACGTTAACTGATATATCTGGTGTTGCTTTTACTAACGTGCAGGCGAATTTGCAATCATGGTTATTAGTTGCAAGACCAATAGCAACAGAGAGACAAAAAGGTACAGGCGCTATTTCTTTAAATTCAGCAGGCGTAAAGTGCTGGTATAAAAATAATGATAATGCAAATGTAACATCAACGGTTGATAATAATGGTAATCCTGTTCCAGCCACAGCTTGTAGTAATAAATGGGAAGATAAATAATTAATCCCAGATTAATTAAAAAAACCTTCTAATTTAGAAGGTTTTTTTTAAATTAATGTTGTTTTATTTGGTTAAAATTTCAAATAATGTGATGTGTTTTATTTAATTGAATATTTAAGTTATTTTTTTATCATTATTTTAATAAAATTTGTTTTTAATCAGTTGTTTAATCCGAATATCTTGCAAAATAGCCTTTCATCTATCTATTGTTTTATTTAAAAAATAAAACCTTAGTATCGTAATTATATGGATTTATAGTTTAGATAATTTTATGCAACTAATGAGAGGATTTACGCTTATTGAGCTGATGGTCACAATAGCTGTCATCGCTATAATTGCGATGATGGCTATCCCTCCCTTTAAAAATATGCTGACTCAACAAGATTTAAAAAAAAATACTAATGAGTTAATAGGTGTATTGAATCAGGCACGAGCAAAAGCGGTACTAGAGCGTAAAAATGTTGAAGTAGAACTCAGTCCAAGTGAAGTAGATTCATTACCTCAAAATACAGATACAACTATTTATTGGATGCCTTATGGAAAAGTACATTTAACAACTGCAAGTGAAACAAAAATTACTTATGGGTTAAATGGTAGCGTAAGAGATGCAGGGTCAGATACCACTTTTATCATTTGTTCTGAAATAGGTGGAAAGTCTCAAATAGTGAAAGTTTCTAAAATGGGAACAATTCAACAAGCTATTGAAGGGGCATGCTAATGATTGATAAAAATCAACAGGGTGTCGGTTTGGTTGAAGTACTTATTGCATTATTAATTTTAGCAATAGGAGTCATGGGATTTATTGCACTACAGTATCGGGCTATAGAAGCAACTGCTGAAAGTGGTGCACGGATTCAAGCGGTCAATCTTGCGCGTGATTTAGCCGAAAGAATGCGAGTGAATCGAGGTGCAGAAGAGGTTTACGCATTTCAATTAAATACAGCCAATACACAAAGAGTTTTTCCTATCAATTGTTTTAATACAAATTGTTCTAGCACAAATTTAGCTGATTTTGATGTAGCTCAGATTGCTACAAAAGCAAGAACAATCGGAATGACAGCAAATTATTTACCTTGTCAGGGAAATGAGGATAACCGCAGATGTATTTATGTTGCATGGGGGGATACTGCTGCAACTGATGGTACTGATCGTGGTAATTGTACAACTGGTACAAGTTACGAGCCAAATTCAACTTGTTTGATTATGGAGGTTTATTAAATGAGCCATATTAAACAAGTCGGTTTTACTTTGATTGAATTAATGATTGCATTAGCTCTAGGTTTGGTAATTGTTGCTGCAGCAACAATGCTATTTTTGACGAGTTCTAGGAGTCAGGCATTACAACAAGGTCAATTGAGTTTACAGGATGATGCTAATTTTGGTCTGAACTATATTGTAAAAGATATACGTTTAGGAAATTTAAATACAATTAATTCAAGTATTAATGATTTAACTACATATGGAGGGATTGTTTTTCGTTCATCTGAGAACTCAGTTGAAGTAAGCGGAGTTGAACGAGCAAATATCCCTATAGGTATTGTTGGAAAAACTGTAAATGAAACCTTGCTTACTCGTAGTGATGGGCTTGAGGTAGGTACATCACCGCAATGGACAGGTGTATCGAATGTGCAAGATAGATCTAGTGACCAATTGACTATTCAATTTGTTCCACAATATGTTTTGGATCATAAAAATACAGCAAATGAAAATGATGATGTTTGGTATGGCGGTTCTGATTGTGAAGGGACAGAATTAGAATTTAGTCGGACAGAAGGTCGTCAAGTTATTGTCCAACGATATTTTTTACGACCCGATAACAATAATAGTAAAAATGAGCCTAATACACCTTTAGCGCTTGCATGTGATGCTGGACATTATCCTCTAGAAGGCAGCCCCAATGAAATTACAGGCTTGGGTGATGATGGCGAAATTATTTTACAAAGAGTTGATCATTTTCGAGTGTTGTATTCAATTCAATCTGGTGAAAATCATCGCTATGTAGATACAGCCACATATATGGCTATGGCATCAAGACCTCGAATTTTAGCAGTGCAATTAGGTGTTTTAGCACGCTCAAATCAATCTGTAGGTACTGGAACAGAATTTTCAGATAGTCAAGTGTTTAGAGTTTTAGATCAGGATGTAACAGTGACAAAACCTATAGGGAATTCCTCAAAGTATGCAAGACAAGTGGTCACACAAACGATAGCACTACGTAATGCATTTGGGGAGAGAGGGCAATGATGAAGCAACAACGTGGAGCAACATTAATCGTTGTCTTATTTCTTTTATTAGCCATTGTTGTATTGGGAACTTTAGCAGTACGACAAAGTTTAGTTGGTTTGAATATTGCGACAAATAGTCAAGCACAACAGTTGTTATTACAAAATGCAGATGCTGCTTTTTTTAATGTTGAACGAGAGGACAATATTATTCAGGCTTTAAGTTCTAGTGGAATGTTTGGTTATATCAGTGGGGCAACAGATAAAGATAAAGAAATGGTCTTTTGCTATCGCGGTGAAGAATCAGGTTTTTTTGATATTAGTCGAGCAAGTTTAATTTATTGGAAATCGGGGCAACAAGCACCAAGCAATAGTGAGTTTGGGTTAGATGGATATTGTAATGCAGATGAGAGTGCCACAAACTTTTTTACCAGTGGTCGTAAAGCTGTGATGACCCAAATTGCTGTTAAGTTTTCCAGTATTTCAGAAAATGATCCTTTTTTTGGTGCGCAATTTGGTACAGATGATCAAACCGTAAAATTTGATCGTAGTAAACCTGTGAAGGTATTTGCTGTATCTGTTATGCCTACACTAACCAATGCTTCTGCTACAGATATTAATAAATGTTTTAAAAATTATATGAGTGAAGCAACAGTTCCTGAAGGAACGACAGTTGCATTAAATGCTGATTCACGAAGAACAGTGACGGAGTGTCTTGCTGATTTAAATGTCCCATATACATCACATGTGACTGAATATGTGATTGTTCAAGACTTTGTATAGATTTGGAGTAATGAAATGAAAACCTTAAACAAAAATTTCCTGAATTCATCTCGTTATAAAGTTTTGGTCATAAGTATTGCGGCAATATCGACTATGTTAGTCAGTACAAGTGTGACACAAGCAAGTGATATTGATATTTACCAAGATGCAAAGTCGGGTGATATTACGTTGATGTTTATGCTTGATGTTTCAGGAAGTATGACAGGGAATAGTTCGTATGATGGTACAGGCAAAACACGAATAGTGCGATTAAAAATGGCTATGGATAATCTTCTAAATGGTACCGCAAAAATTGATAAATTGGGTGATGATAAAATTATTGGCTTATCAACTTTAGGATCACCAACGAATACAGAGTCAGGTGCTGTTTTAGTCCCTGCAAGAAGATTAGATGCTAAGGTTGGAACTAAAACTCAGCGACAAGTACTTTGGGAGAAAATTAATAGTTTGTCAGCAAATTCAAATACTCCAACAGGTCGCTCATACGCTACAACAATTTCATATTTAATGGGAACATCAACTAGAAATATAGATAATGGAGGTTGGAATGAGTCTGATAGTTTAACAAAAGATGGGAATAAGTATCAGTCCCCACCTTCATTAACTCAAACAGATGATATAAAAAAATGTAGTGGTCAGGGTATTTATGTATTAACAGATGGTGAGCCAAATAAAGGAACTACGACTGAATTATCAAAAGTTGCTATTGGGGAAACAACATTTCCTACATGTAGCGGGTCATCACCAGGTTGGGATTGTATAGGTAAACTGAATGCTGCTTTATTAGATCCAACAAAAAATATAAAAAAATTACAATTTAAGACAGCTGTTGTTGGTTTTGGTAATAGTTTTAATAATATTCCAAAATATGATTCAGCAAAATCGCAAGCTGAAAACTTAGTACCTTTTGTAGATTCTAAAGGTAATAAAAAGAGTAACTTAACAAATGTACAGGAAGCAGCTTATTGGGGGATTATGGGAGAGGGTGGATGGTATTCAGGTAATGATTCTGCTGATATTGTAGATAGTGTAAATGATTTTATTAATAATTTATCCAAAGAGATCCCTTCTGTAACGACAGGTTCTCCGACTATTCCCCGAGATGCTTTAAACCCTGCTGAGCTACAGGATAATGCATATTATCAAACTTTTCAGCCTACACCTGCAACTAACTACCAACTCTGGCTAGGTAACTTAAAAAAATATTTAGTCAGTGAGAATGGTGTTTTAAAAGCAAAAAATGCAGCAACAGTTTTTGAAAGTGATGGTCGAATCAAAGAACCTGTTTATGATGAAAATGGGAATATTACTTCGGCAATTTATGATTTTTGGGCGAAACAAATAGATACTGCTGTGGAAAATGGTGATGAAAATACTGTTGGAAGTAAAAAATTTGCTGTACGTGGTGGCGCATGGTCACAAATGTTACTTGGGGCAAATACTGAAAATAAAGCAGAACGTAAGTTATTAACAAATCGTAAAGCAGTCACTGAAAATGGTAATACATCATTTAAGGGCACAGGCACATTACGCCAAGTTCAATTGGCAGATATTGTTGATACAACTTATAAAAACGATCCAAATCGTGGTTATTTATGGTCATTGCTAGGCTATAACATTGATGTAGTCAACCCACCTACAACTATTGATAATTTAAAAGCACAACCAAATTTACGTCAAATGGGTGCAGTGATGCATTCTTATCCATTATTAGTTACCAATAAAGGAAAATTAGAATATAACAAAACCACGAAAGTGATGGAATCAACTAGCAGAGAAGACTATGTACTGTTTGGTACAACACAAGGTCTATTACATGTTGTTGATGCTGAAACAGGTGTTGAAAAGTTTGCTTTTGTACCTAATGAAATGGTTGAAAATCAAAAAGATGCTTTTCGTTTGTCTAGTGTGACCAATGGCGGTTTGCAAAAACTTTATTATGGTGTTGATGGGGCTTGGTCTCTATATACACAATATGTTGTTGATAGTTCTGGTAATTTGGTTGTAGGCAAAGGACGTACAGATAGCCAACAAGGTATGCAAATGGCGTATGGTGGATTACGAATGGGAGGGCGTAGTTATTATGCGCTAGATCTGAGCAATATTAATAGCCCAGAACTGAAATTCCATATCGATCCAGCAACCCAGAAAGTATATAGCGGAAGCTCTTCTACAACATTTAATCAACTGCAATATATGGGGCAAAGTTGGTCTAAGCCAGCGATTGGTTGGGTAAATTGGGGAGGAACACGTAAACGTGTGATGTTTGTTGGTGGTGGCTATGATGCGGGTGGCGATGATGGCGATGCACATACCAATGGTGTGAAAGGGCTATATAGTGGTTATGAAAATGCAAACTACAATCCAAGTCGGTCAAAAGGTGCAGGCATTTATATGTTTGATGCAGACAATGGTGATCTGCTTTGGTGGGCGAGTGATTATGCTACTGCTACATCACCAACAGATGTAAATACGGGTGTTATTTCAACCAAAAGTGCAGATTTGAAATATAGCGTAGTGAGTGAGATTCGTACTGTAGATCGTGATGGTGATGATTTAATTGATCATTTATATTTTGGTGATTTAGGTGGACAATTATTTAGAATAGATTTGGATAATAAGCAAAATATAAAAGGTGCTGTTCCAAAAGCACCAGTAAAAATTTTCACTATGCATACAGATGTAGCCAGCCCTAGATTCTACGATATGCCAGGTTTTTCTTTATATAATCAAAATGGTACAACATTTGCTGTAATTTCGCAGGGCAGTGGTAATCGTAGTGCTCCTTTAACAAGTTATACGTCTTCTAATACATCTGATGAATATGATGCAATTTATAATATCTATGATAAAGATGTCGCACGCCGTGATTTATTTAATCGAAAAACTGATTTAAATACTCAAAATCTTGAAAAAACTAATTTAGGTGAAATAACAGATCTTAATCGTTTTGAAAATACCATACTTGTTGCACCTTTTTCAGAAAAAGGAGGCTGGTATTATGATTTTAAAACCTGTACAGCAGGTGTCGATGGGAAATTAACTAATTGTAATAACTATAATAAACAAAGTGAAAAAGTCTTTGGTACACCATTGGCAATGAATTACAAACTTTATGTTTCTACCTTTGATTCTAGTAAACCAGGCATTTCTGGTGAATGTGGTGCAGGTGTAAAAGGTGAAAGTATGTTAACTGCATTTTGTATGCCTTTTGGTCAATGTGCATCAAAGTTAGAACCTGCACGTGGTGTAATTGGTATTGGTATTCACACAGTTACTGTGGGGGGTAAAAAAGGTGGAGGTGGTGGTAGTGATGGAGGTGAAGGAGAATGTGTAGGAGAAAGCTGTCCACCTGTTGATTGCAAAGATGAATCATGTCCACCGAAAGCGACAGGAAATACCAGTGCAACAAACTATTGTATTAATACCAGTGGTCGAATTGCTTTAACCGTGACAGGTGGTTTTGGAAATGGTGAAGCAACAGAAATGTGCCTTATTCCACAACGTTGGTATGAAAAGCTTGCACGTAAAGTATCATAATGGGTGAAATATGAAAAAAAATAGCTCATTTCAAAATGGTTTTACGCTTATTGAAGTGATGGTTGTGGTGGTGATCGTTGCAATTTTTGCTGCGATCGCAATCCCATCATATCAAGAATATGCACGGCGAGCTCAGGCAGCTCAGGTTCAAGACCAATTGCAACAAATCGCAATTGCTTTAGATCGATATAAGACAAGAAACTTTAACTATCAAGGTTTTGTATTGCCAGTGGAGATGGAGGTTTCACCAAAAGGCGCAACAGGAAGTGCTATAAGGTATAACCTCTCTGTTGCTACAGGTGTAGGACATCAATCTTGGGTCATCACAGCACTCGCAGAAGATACGAAAAGTGATAACTTTCTTATGTCGAGTACAGGCATACGTTGTAAAAATAAAGCGGGAAATCTTATAGATGTCACAGAGGTTTCATGTGGTGATAAAAGTGTAGGACGTGAAGAATGGTAAGTAATCGCAAAGGTTTTACACTGATTGAGCTTATGATTGTTGTTGCGATTGTAGGTGTTTTAGCAACTATAGCTTATCCATCATATCAAGAGTATGTCAAAAAAACGCATAGAGTAGAGGCTCAATCTGAAATGCTAGAATTAGCGACTCAGATTCAGCGTTTTAAAATAGCAAATTTTTCTTATGCACCTTTGATTAACGATGTGGAAACACCTTTGACTTTAGCTGAGTTAAATCATTCAGCTAAGATTCCTAGGCAAGGAGAAGCGTTGTATGATCTACAAATCATAGGAGTAACACCTACAACTTGGACATTAATTGCAACACCAATAGCTTCAACTACACAATTTGCAGATGGGCATTTAGTATTAAATCATCGTGCTGAACGTTGTTGGACAAAAGGTAGTGATAAAACAGGAACAGCCTGTACACCATCTGCTGCCACAAATTGGGATGGTAAATAAAACTTAAATTCAAAATTGTGGATAACTAAAAAATTTGATCTTTCATTCATTGCAAAGATAACGTAAAATACTGCCCTCTATGAAAGGGGTTTGAGTTATATCGATGGTCGGTATAAGGATAATCCGTAAAAACTATAAGGTTCTATCATGGTTGTTATTCGTCTTGCACGCGGTGGTGCTAAAAAACGTCCGTTCTATCAAATCATTGTGACTGATAGCCGTAATGCTCGTGACGGTCGTTTCATTGAACGTATCGGTTTCTTTAACCCTACAGCTCAAGGTAAAGCAGAAAAACTTCGTTTAGATGCTGACCGTTTTGCTCACTGGGTTTCACAAGGTGCTCAACCTTCTGAACGTGTTGCTTCTTTAGCTGCTCAAGCTAAGAAAGCTGCAGTTACTGCATAATTTTTGAAAATTAAGTAGTAGATTGCCCATGACACCAACACAGAATGTTCCCGAAGATCGTATTCAGATTGGACAGTTACGTTCAGCATATGGATTAAATGGGTGGCTCTGGGTCTATTCCAATACAGAACCGATGAGCAACATTTTTGACTACCTGCCTTGGTACATTGAAACCAAAGCAGGTTGGCAAATTGTCGATGTGAAACGTTGGAAACCACATGGCAAAGGCTTAGTTGTTTCGCTAAAAGGTGTGAGTGATCGTACCGCAGCGGATAATTTAGTTGGTGCAAATGTTTGGATCTCTAAATCGCAACTGCCTCAAGCGGGTGTGGACGAGTATTATTGGACTGATTTAAAAGGCTTAACCGTGTTAGGTCTAGATGATGAAGAACAAGAAGTTAATCTCGGTCAAATCCATGAACTGTTTGAAACAGGTGCCAATGATGTAATGGTGGTTCGCGCAACTGCTGCAAGCATTGATGGTGAAGAGCGAATGATTCCATGGCATAAAGATGTAGTACAACGCGTTGATCTAGAAGCTGGTCGTATTTACGTGAATTGGGGCGTAGATTATTAATCCGAATAGGATAAACGCAGCAGGAAAATAGAGGAGTCTGCGATGTTTTTTGCAGTCATTACGCTTTTTCCTGAAATGTTTGAAGCGATTACAGCCTACGGTATTAGCGGGCGCGCAGCGAAAAACGAAATTGTGCATATTCATTGCATCAATCCACGTGAATTTGCTGAGGGCAACTACAAAAGAGTGGATGAACGTCCATTTGGTGGTGGTCCAGGCATGGTGATGATGGCTGAGCCTTTAAGCAAAGCAATCAGTCGTGCCAAAGAACTTGCAACACAAGCAGGTGCAGTGAACGTTCCTGTGGTGTATATGTCACCACAAGGAAAAACCTTAGATGAACCAGCAGTACGACAATTTGTTGATTATGACGGATTGATTGTGTTGTGTGGGCGTTATGAAGGTGTTGATGAGCGTTTGATCCAGCAATATGTTGATCAGGAATGGTCAATTGGGGATTACGTTTTATCAGGTGGTGAACTCCCTGCGATGGTTTTATTGGACAGTATTATTCGGAGACTTCCGGGTGCCATGTCTGATGAACAATCTCATGTGCAAGATTCATTTGTGGATGGTCTTTTAGACTGCCCACAATATACCAAGCCAGATCATTTTGAAGGTTTGGATGTGCCTGAGGTACTTAAATCTGGGCATCATGCAAATATTGAGAAATGGCGGTTTTTGCAGCGCTATCAACGTACACTTGAACGTCGACCAGAATTGGTTGAGCAAGTCACATTGACCAAGCAGCAAAAAAAATGGCTAAAAGATTCGCAAGGACAAAAGAGTTAATTCATTTGTCTAAGCAGATTTACTCTAAGTATTTTACTTAGAGTCATTAATAGGCTTTTTAAGCATTGAAGTGGTCAATCTTAAAGAGAAAGATAATCGGGTCTATGCGCTTTAGCCTCTATACCCAGTGGAATTCAGACCTCTTCTGACCCACATATATCGGAGATACCCCATGAGCGGTAAGCATCCTTTAGTACAAGCTGTTGAAAATGCACAGCTTAAACAAGACATCCCAGCTTTTGCACCAGGTGACACTGTAATTGTCCAAGTAAAAGTAAAAGAGGGCGACCGTGAGCGTCTTCAAGCATTTGAAGGTGTTGTAATCGCGAAGAAAAACCGTGGTTTGAACTCTGCGTTCACAGTACGTAAAATTTCTAGCGGTGTTGGTGTTGAACGTGTTTTCCAAACTCATTCACCAATCGTTGCTGGTATCGAAGTGAAACGTCGTGGTGACGTTCGTCGTGCTAAACTTTACTACCTACGTGAATTGTCTGGTAAAGCTGCACGTATTCGTGAAAAATTACCAGCTCGTAAAGCGAAATAATACGTTTTACGTGACTAAAAAAGTGCGCCTTATGGCGCATTTTTTTATTTGTATCTTGAGGTAAGTTGAATTAGATAAAATATAGGTTTCTTCTGTATAAGCTGACTTTAGACCAATGTGTCATTTATTTGGTGCAGTGTTTTCTTGATTCTTTATGGCAAAATAGTAGGATTTTTAAGACTAAATCATTGATTTATTGATAATTAATTTTTTACTTTTATCATGGGCTGAAGAGTCGAAGATGAAATTTTAATTTCTAAAGCGCAAATTTATAAAAATAGATAAATGGATTTGTTAGAATAGCCATACATTGTTTTGATCTCCTTACTATGTCTGTAAAATCGCCAAAAATTCAACGTCGTCATATCAGTGGCATTTTTTTATTGAATAAACCGTTAGGTATTAGTTCTAATGCTGCCTTGCAACGGGTTCGCTGGTTATTTCGTGCAGAAAAGGGTGGACATACTGGCGCGTTAGACCCATTGGCTTCTGGTTTATTGCCTATTTGTTTGGGCGAGGCGACTAAATTTTCTCATTTTTTATTAGACTCAACAAAGCGTTATCAAACAACTATTCATTTGGGGCAGAGTACAACGACAGGTGATGTTGAGGGTGATGTACTGTTAGAAAAAGCTGTACCAAAGTTGGATGAGGCTTTGATTGAAAAGGTATTGACGCAATTTATAGGAGATATTCAGCAAATTCCTCCAATGTACTCAGCTTTAAAAAAAGAAGGACGTCCTTTATATGAGTTGGCACGTAAAGGAATAGAAATCGAACGTGAAGCACGCCCAATTCATATCTATGATATTCAGTTGTTGTCTTTTACTGAAAATAGTTTGACCTTGGACATCACCAGTTCTAAAGGAACGTATATTCGTGTTTTAGGTGAAGATATTGCGAAAGCTTTAGGAACATATGGTCATTTGACGTATTTACATCGTATTCAGACAGGGCATTTTGAGCTGAATCCAAGTTATACCATTGAATATTTAGAAATTTTAACTGAACAACAAAGAGAACAATTATTACTTCCTGTATATGCTTCAATTGATCATTTTCCAAAAATACAAGTTCCAGAAGGTCGGTCAGAATATTTTAGCCGAGGAATGGAAAGCAATATAGATCATTGTGCAGAGGAGCAAGTTGTTGTTTTTGATGGTGAAAAATGTCTAGGTCTGGCTGAGATTACTGATCGAAAGCGTCTAGTACCAAAACGGGTTTTAAATTTGTAATACGCAAGATTTAAAGGATAAGTGATGGAACTTGATCTTATACTCAGCTTGGTGTTTTTTGCATTTTGTGCAGGTGCAATTGATGCGGCTGTAGGTGGTGGCGGGTTAATTCAAATTCCTGCTTTAATGGGTGCATTGCCTCATTATCCAACGGCAACTGTTTTTGGAACGAATAAGTTAGCTTCAATTTGTGGTACAGCTTCAGCAGCTTTTTCATATTTGCGCCAAGTTAAAATTCAATGGAAATTATTGGCTGTTATTGGTATCACTGCTTTTATTAGTTCTTTTGGTGGTGCAGCTTGTGTTTCTTTGATTCCACAAGAAATTTTACGCCCTTTTGTGCTGTTTATGCTGATCGTCATTGCCATTTATACCTTGGTTAAAAAGCAATTTGGACAAGTGCATATTCAGCAAGAAGTGACTCGTAAAATTTTAATTCTTGCGGGTGTGGGTGGTTTATTAATCGGGTTTTATGACGGTATTTTTGGACCAGGTACAGGTAGTTTTTTTATTTTCTATTTTATTCGCTATTTAAAAGTTGATTTTTTACATGCTTCTGCTTTGTCTAAAATTGGTAATTTCATGACGAATTTTGCAGCTTTGAGCTTTTTTGTTCCCACTGGACATGTGCTATTTCAACTGGGTTTGATGATGGCAGTTGCAAATGTTGCAGGTTCTGTGGTCGGTGTGAAAATGGCATTAAAATATGGCAGTGGTTTTATACGTATTTTATTTTTAATTTTAGTGAGTATTTTAATTTGTCGTTTAGCATATCAAATGTTTACTGCTTAACAGACTTACATAACTAAAGCTTTTTATACAAATCATTGCAAGAGCTGACACAGTCAGCTCTTTTTATTTTCTATGATAAAAGATGTTGAAGCTCACTGAAATCTAGAAATTATTTTTTTGTTTAAAACCGAAAGTTATTGAGGTTCGTTGCAATGAATATATTTGAAGCATTAAGAGAAAGTCATGAAATTCAAAGAGAACTGGCTGAAAAACTCATACAAACATCTGGTGAAAATGTAGAGCGGCAGACCTTATTTGAGTTATTGAAGAATGAATTATTTGCTCATGCCGTTGGCGAGGATCGTTATTTGTATTTACCTTTAATGATGACTGATTCAGGACTTAATATTAGTCGTCATGCTTTGGCAGAGCATCATCAAATGGATGAGTTATTAGAAAAGTTAACTGAAATGCCAATGAGTCATCCGCATTGGTTAGTGCTTGCAAAAAAATTATCAGAGCTTGTGCATCATCATTTACAAGAGGAAGAACATGGCTTTTTTCAACAGGCTGGTAAAATTTTGAATGATGTCGAAAAGCGTAGTTTGGCGCAGCAATATTTAGTGGAGTATGCAAAATATAAAGCCAAAGATAAGGATCATTTAACTTAAAAGATTAGGAGCTGAACTTTCAGCTCCTTTTTATAATGCATTAAGGCGATGATATTTATGATGAAATAGCGTCTTTTTTTGCTTTTAAGGTGACGCCTACAGAAGCCACCATAATGCATAATAAAGCAATACTTTGCCAAATGCTGATATGTTCTTTGAGTAAGACCATACCAGCAACCGCAGCTAAAGCAGGTGATAAACTTGATAAAGTACCATAACTTAATTTGCTAAGATGCTTGAGCGCAAGTAAATCAAGTGCATAAGGAATTGCTGTAGCTAACAAGGCGATGATAAGGGCTTTACCCCAATATTGAGTTTGCATCAGCGCTTCAGGGTTGTGGACTGCGCTAATAGGCAACATCACTAGAGCAGATAAAGCAATAGCGATGGTTAAGGCATGCATCCCAATATTTTGTCGTATAACTTTTTGTCCAAAATAAATATAAGTTGCCCAGCAAACTCCTGCACCAAGCGCAAATGCTGCGCCTAAATAAGAAAAATTATGTTGAGTTGCATCTTGCCATGGCACCATGAGTGCGATGCCTAAAATCGCTAAACCGACCCAAATGTAATCACTTTTGCGTTTTATTGAGAGTAGGGCAAGTGTAAGTGGTCCTAAAAACTCTAAACCAACAGCAATGCCTTGAGGTAATTTTCCTAAAGATGCATAAAACAAAACATTCATCAGACAAACGGAAGCGCTATAAAATAGTAGATTTTTCCATTGTAAATGTCCTAAACGATGAATAATTTTCCATGAACGAAACATGAAAAAAATTAAAACAGAGGCAAAGCATAAACGTAGTGTAACGACGGTTAAAGGGTCTAAAACCTGAAAAAGTTGTTTGGCAAATGAGGCGCTGATTTGATATGACACCATCGACATAATCATATAAAAAACAGCAAGTAGTTGAGTATTTTGCATGGTGCAATCAAGAGTAAATATCAACCAATTCTAGCATTTTATTGTTTCAAAATGGGCGGTAATCTTTATGATCTATGCATACATTCTTTTATATTGTTTGATATAATTATCCCCGCAATATTATATGGTTTTAGGATTTTATTTAATTTATAGGTATAGAAGATGTCAGAAACTAAAATAAACAAAAAAGTAGTGCAAGAAAATTTAAAATCAATGTCGATTGTTGATGATGGTGATGAAGTAGCACAAGACTATCAATATGTTCTAGATTTAGAGAAAAAAGGTATAGCACAAACGAATCAAGAGGCTCAACGTCGTGTTGATCTGTTAATTCATGCATCAAATGAAAATTTTGCTGCTGCAAGTACGTGTCTAGGTCAATGGCATTTAATCGGGCATTATGTGCCTAAAGATATTGAATCAGCAATTTTATTTTTTAAACATGCAGAAAACTTAGGCGATGCTTTAGCAATGGTCGAGTTAGCATATATTGGTTTAAAAGGTTTAAGTTCGACGATTAGTAATGAACAAGGTTTAGATTACTTAAAAAAATCAGTTGATTTAAATCATCCAGAGGCTATTTATGCTTCAGCATTGCATATTTTAGAAAATAATCCTGAAGCTGCTTTAAATTTACTCATGCATAATTACCAACAAAATCAGCATGAAAATAGTTTAAAAACTTGTATTGAACATTCTGCATTTGATCAAAACGTAGTAAATCAAAAGTTAGAAGAAATTGCACAACATGATAGCTATGCAAGCGCATTGCTTGCATTTCAATATTTTCAACAAGGCAATGATAAAAAAGCCTTTCACTACGCACAAAAATCACAAGAACAAAATAACCCTTATGGTTGTTATGTCCGTGCTTTAATGGAAGAAAAAAATCCAAAAAGCGATCCAGATGTTGTACATGAGTTTTTAATTAAAGCCGCACAACTTGGTCATATTGATGCATCTTATTGGGCTGCTGCACAAAACTTGCGTAAAGCAGATGAGATGAACGAAGGTGCTAAGCAACAAGAACTTAAACAACAAGCTTTTAAATTTTTTGAATATGCAGCTCTAAATCACTATATTCCTGCACAATATTCTTATGCACAGTGTTTAAGAACGGGTATTGGTACAGAGAAAAATTTTGAACATGGTGTACAGTGGTTAGAGCGAGCTGCACAAAATAATAATGCAGATGCACAGTTTGAGTTAGCTATGCTTATTGCTGTGGAACATCCCCAGCATTTAGCATTGTTACAAGCCGCAGCCAATAATCGACATGTACAAGCGATGCTATGTATGGCTGTTCATGAGCAACAAAAAGAGCAATTTGGACAGGCTTTACAATGGCTAGATTTGGCAAAAGATGCTGATTCAGCACGGGCTTATTATTTATTGGCTCAAATGTATGGAAATGGTCAAGGTGTTGAAGCTGATCCAAAACAGCGTGTTGCGTTACTGATTAAAGCTGCTGAGCGTGGCGATGTAGATGCTTATTTTGAATTATATCAAGCTTACTCACAGGGCTTAGGTATTCGTAAAAATAAAAAGAATGCTGTTAAATATTTAGATTTAGCTAAGCAGAATCAACATATTGAAGCATGTGCGATAGAGCTATATGGCTAAACCTTTAGACATCAATAGAGTCGAATATTACCACCATGAACAAGGACGTTTGTTTGTGGTGGGAGATCTACATGGTTGTTATGATGCGTTGATGCAAGAGCTTCAACGCGTTAACTTCAACTTTCAACAAGATCTATTGATTGCTGTAGGGGATTTGGTTGATCGTGGGGCTGAAAGTTTAAAGTGTTTAAACTTAACGAAAGAGCCTTGGTTTAAATCAATTTTAGGCAACCATGAAGAGATGTGTATGTTGGGTCAGCATGATGTGAGAATGGCTGACTTGCATGCTCAACATGGTGGCGAATGGTTTTATGAACTTCCACTAGCAGAACAACGCAAAGTGATTCAACAATGCCAAACCTTGCCGCTGGTGTTGGAAGTACAATATCAAGGTTTAAACTACGGTTTTGTGCATGGTGATATTGAGCATCATGATTGGAATACTTTTAAAGCCCAGATCAATGACCATCAATCACGTGAAATTATTTTATGGGGACGTTCACGTATTCGTAATTCAGCTAGAAAAAAATTTGATGTGATCACTGGGATTGATTATGTTTTTTTAGGGCATACCATAGTTGATTTAGTGACCAAACGACATAATTGCTATTTTATTGATACAGGAGCAGTTTTTGGTGCTCAACTGACGGTGTTAGAAATTAATAAAAATCTAGCAATAGAGCAGCAGTTAAATGTTATAAAATGACTCATTTTTTAAGTTTGGCTTCAACCTCTTTTTTTGCTTGTTGGGTGGTATAAGTACAACCTATAGAAGCACCAATAATGACAGCCAATGCGAGCCATTGTGTCCATAATAATTGCTCATGTAAAAAAATAAAACCTGAAAGAGCAGCAATAGCAGGCTCTAAACTGGTGAGTGTGCCAAAAGCAAAAGGACTTAAACGGCGTAAAGCAACCATTTCTAAACTAAAGGGTAATGCGCTTGCTAAAATTGCTAATGCTGTGAAAAGTATTAAATTTTCAGGTTGAAAGCTATGTAATGGTAAACCTGAAAAGAGCGCGATAGGCATTAAAAAACACATGCCAATAAACATACCTAGACAAACGGTATGATTTCCAGAAATACCAGAGGGTTTTTGCCCAAAAATGATATACATTGCCCAGCAACAACCTGCGCCTAAAGCAAAAATAATTCCGATTGGATCTAAGCTTTGTGCAGTTTGATCAAAAGGAAAGAGTAAAATTAAGCCTAAAATGGCTAAAATAATCCAAATAAAATCAAATTTTTGTCGTGCATAAAACAGTGCCACGCTGAGTGGACCAATAAACTCAAAAGAAACAGCAATACCGAGCGGAAGTCTTTCGATCGATAAATAGAATAAGGCATTCATACCTGCAAGAGCTAGACCATAGCTGATGAGCGCAGACCAATGAACGTCTTTTATATTCATACGCCAAATTCTAAAAATAACTGCCAAAATGACAGAACCTAATAATAACCGCATAGCGGAAACGGTAAGTATAGGAAACTGATCAAATAAAATTTTGGCAAGTGAGCCACTACTTTGCATACTGATCATGGCAATAAAAAGTAAGATCAACGCATGTAAATAAGGCTTATTTTTAAAATTCAGCATGAAAGCAAGGATTGTCTCTTATTTGAGCATGAAGCACATAAAAGTAAAGCAATAAAAAACCACAGACCAAAGCCTGTGGTTTTTATATCCGTTGAAACTTAGAACAATACGCGAACGCGAATTGTACCTTCAACTTCATGAAGTGTATCTAATGCTTCTTGAGATGCAGTTGCATCAACATCCATCACTAAATAACCAACATCACCTTTAGTCATTAAAGATTGACCAGAGATGTTAATGCCATGTTCAGCGAACAGGTTGTTGATTTTAGAAAGTACACCTGGTACGTTTTTATGAATGTGAAGTAAACGGTGTTTACCTTCAGTCAATGGAAGTGCGATTTCAGGGAAATTCACAGCAGATAAAGTCATACCTTTATCAGAATAAGCAACAAATTTCTCAGCAACTTCTAAACCAATGTTTGCTTGTGCTTCCATCGTTGAACCACCAACGTGCGGTGTTAAAATCACGTTAGGTAAGTTACGCAGTGCAGAAACAAATTCTTCACCATTCGCTTTAGGTTCTTTCGGGAATACGTCAACCGCAGCACCTGCAATATGACCTGATTTAAGCGCATCAGCTAGATCTTCAATAACGACACATGTACCACGTGCAGCATTAATGAAAATAGAACCTTCCTTCATTTTTGCAAACTGTTCTTTGGTCATGAAGTTGCGTGTAGAAGGTACATCTGGTACATGAATAGATACGACATCAGCAGTTGCAAGTAATTCATCCATAGAGCCAACTTGACGTGCATTACCCAATGGTAATTTAGTCACGGCATCATAATAAATTACATGCATACCCATGCTTTCTGCAAGTACAGAAAGTTGTGAGCCGATTGAGCCGTAACCCACGATACCTAAAGTTTTACCACGAGTTTCAAATGAACCTACTGCTGATTTATTCCAGCCACCAGCATGTGTATCTGTTGATTTTTCAGGTACACGGCGAAGCAAAAGAATCGCTTCAGCAAGTACAAGTTCAGCAACTGAACGTGTATTTGAATATGGTGCGTTGAAAACAGGGATACCACGAATCATCGCAGCATTTAAATTCACTTGGTTTGTACCAATACAGAAACAACCCACAGCAATCAGTTTATTCGCAGCTTCAAAAACTTCTTCAGTCAGTTGAGTGCGCGAACGAATCCCAATAAAGTGAGCATCTTTAATCGCTTCTTTCAACGCTTCACCCTCAAGCGCAGTTTTACGATAGTCGATGTTGGTGTATCCGGCAGCATTTAGTGTGTCGATTGCGTTTTGATGAACGCCTTCTAACAACAAGAAACGAATTTTATCTTTAGGCAGTGAAAGATGTTGGCTCATTACGGCTCCGCTACAAAGGCCAAATTTAGTGGCGATATAATAACATAGGACGCAGCCTGATTTACATTTCCTTTATGACGATGATTGTGGGTATTTCGGCGAAATATGAGTCAAAATCTGTCATTTATGGTCTATTTAACTGTGTAATTTTAAAAGTGACCTGATCAAAATGCTAATTTCTACAGGTTTTAGGCAAAAATGGCTTATAATGTTGTCCTGTAAGAATTGCTGATATCCATATATCGCTTTCGATCTTACCGTTGTCTGGAAAATATACAATATTGTGCCTGTCACGATAGAATATCTGCCAGACATTTTCTACTTGTTTACTTCTGCTAGGTCTGCAAACGATGAACGCTCCAGTCGCTTTAACACCTGAGTTATTGACCCAATTAACTGAAATTGTCGGTGAAAACCGCATAAAAACCGATAACGACAGTCTCCAAAACTGGGGGCGTGATCACACTAAACATTTTGATCCAAATCCATCGGTCATCGTTTTTCCATCGAGCACTGAGCAAGTACAAGCCATTGTTAAAATTGCCAATCAATTTAATGTCGCAGTAACGCCGTCAGGTGGTCGTACAGGTTTATCTGCAGGTGCTGTTGCTGCAAATGGTGAAATTGTTGTTAGTTTTGACAAAATGAACCAAATTTTGGAATTCTTCCCAGCAGATCGTATGGTACGTGTTCAGGCAGGCGTGGTGACTGAACAATTACAAAATTATGCTGAAGAACAAGGCATGTATTATCCAGTCGATTTTGCTTCGGCAGGTTCATCGCAAATCGGCGGTAATATCGGAACCAATGCAGGCGGGATTAAAGTCATTAAATATGGCATGACGCGTAACTGGGTTTTAGGCTTAACTGTAGTGACGGGTAAAGGGGATGTAATTCGCTTAAACAAAGGCATGATTAAAAATGCGACAGGTTATGCGATGCAACATTTATTTATCGGCGGTGAGGGGACTTTAGGTTTAGTGACTGAAGCAGAAATTAAGCTTGAGCGTCAACCACATGATTTACAAGTTTTAGTCCTTGGTGTGCCTGATTTTGATGCCATTATGCCTGTGTTACATGCATTCCAAAAGAAAATTGACCTGACTGCATTTGAATTCTTTGGTGAATTGGCAATGCAAAAAGTGTTAGACAATGGTCATGTACAACGTCCATTTGAAACACAATGTCCATTCTATGTTTTGCTTGAGTTTGAAGCACCATATGAGCCTATTATGGATGCTGCGATGGAAATCTTCGAGCATTGTATGGAACAAGGCTGGGTACTTGACGGTGTAATGAGCCAAAGCCTTGAGCAAGTTCATAATTTATGGCGTTTACGTGAAGATATTTCAGAATCTATCGCGCCATTTATTCCATATAAAAATGATATTTCTGTACTCATTACACATGTTCCTGCATTTATTAAAGAAATTGATGCAATTGTTGAAGAGAACTATCCTGACTTTGAAATTTGTTGGTTCGGTCATATTGGTGACGGTAACTTACACTTAAATATCTTAAAACCTGCGGATTTAAGTAAAGATGAATTCTTTGCAAAATGTCAGGTTGTAAACAAGTATGTGTTTGAAACTGTGAAAAAATATGACGGTTCCATTTCAGCTGAACATGGCGTAGGCATGACCAAAAAGCCATATTTAGACTATACCCGTACAGCTGAAGAAATCGAATATATGAAAGCCTTGAAAAAAGTATTTGATCCAAACGGGATTATGAATCCGGGTAAATTATTTGATCTTTAATCATTTAAATTGATATAAAAAACGCTCTTTCGGGAGCGTTTTTTATTGTTAAATTACATACTTGCAACTCAGTTTTCTTCTGATTTTGCTATTTTAGGGTAGATATTATTTTTCCATAACAATAGATAAATAGGAATATGACATGTTACTTAGCCCAAATATTATTATTTCAAAACAAAGTTTAGATAGTGATGATGCTTATGATGTCATCTATTCAAATATTGATAATTTAAATGCTTTATTTGAGCGTTATGTTGAATACAATGAAGTATCTACCGCTGCTTTATATAGTTATTTTGTCGATTATTATCTGGCTCAGGTCAATAACGGTGGCTTTTCGCAATTTGTCTATAACACTAATTGGGATGCATTCGTAATTAAACATGTGCATGAAGGTTTACAAGCAATGAATGCGACTCAACATGCTGCTTTATTTGGGCAAAGTGCTGATCTTATTGAGCAATTTAGCCATGAATAATTTGAGCAGTTTCTAGAGGGGGAATATTTTGGTGAAAATGAACAGCGAGATATTCTGAATAAATTTGATGACCAATTTTATACCCTAAATGATTCTGACGATTTAATTGAAATGAATAGCCAATGGCTCAAATCGCATCCTCAATTACAACTTGTCGATGAAAATGATTTAGATGAATTATTCGATCAGATTATTACCAAGATACCGAATTTAGCGGAACGTAAACAAAAAGCATTGGAAAATCGTCCAAGATATTTCAAAGTAATTGAAGCATTATGTCAAAGTGTAGATCAGACTCTAGAACAAATTACGGCAGGGAGTCCTGTCATCTATGAAGGAAATTCTGTGATTGAATGGCATTTTTTTACAGATGCTGGGCATTTTTATATGTTGGACTTAGGTGATCAAGCTTTGATGTTTAGTGAATCTAAGCAGCAAGTGAGTTCCATTGATGTGTCTCATTTAGCAGAAGAATAATCATCAAGTCACAGTTTTAAAACAGCATCATGAGCTAAGTTATTGCATCATAGGCTTATCTCTTTGTTTTGGACTAATAAAATGATTCGTTTATTTTCTATTTCTGCACTGTGTTTTGCAGCATTGACAGGTTGTGCAACAACTGAAAAGTTAACCAGTAAAGTAAGTTTTGGTGGTTCAGATACACCTATGCAACAGGTGATAAAAGCTCAACCATCGATTCTGAAAAATCAAAATAGTATGTCCGTTCGTCAAGTATTTAACCGTGTAGAAAATCCAACAGCAGCACAAATCGCAGTGATTGACTCAAATTTATTGGATGATTCTGTGAATGCGATTCGTACTGATTATATTTTTAAACGTGTAGAAAATGCATGGAAATTACAAGAAACTAAGAAGACTTATCAATGTAGACGTGGTAATTCGAGAGAATTTCAAACACAGTTATGCTCTTAATTTCATTGTCGTTTAGTAGACTTACGAGATGAGTAATCTCGTAAGTTAAATTTAGTATATACGATTGAATAAACGTATTTCATCTGCTTTTGGTAAAACATCACCATAACCCAGTTCTTTGTACAATGCTGTCGCTTTAGCTCGCCAAATTTTGGCTTGTTTGGCATCGGCTTTAAAAGTTTTACTGCCATTTTCATATAAGTTCACAAGCAAAATGCCCGCAGTTGGGTTGCCTTGTTGTAGCGATTTTTTATAAAGTTCTGCGGCTTTGGCAGGGTCTGCTTTTACTAAATAGCCTTGTTCATAATAACGTGCTAAATCTAGTAATGCCCGATCATGCCCAAGTGCAATAGCTCGGTTTAGATAGGTAATAGATTTTTTTGGGTCATAAATTTTCCACTCTTTTTGTGCATATAGTTCTGAGAGTGTATAGAAAGCATCTTTTTCTTTTTTTGCAGCTTTATGTTCTGCCATAAATAACTCAGGTTCATAGGTTAATTCTTCAAATTTTTTATTGCTGTTTAATAGCTTTAAAACTGCTTGTTGTGCTGCAATATTATCTTTATTAGCAGACATTTTATAATATTGCATCGCATCTTCAATCGGTTGATTATTCATATGTTTATCTTCAATCATTTTTCCCATCATGTAGGCAATAAAACCTGTCGGGTCAATTTGCATCGAATATAAATGATTGGCTTTTTTCCAATATTGCAGTGCTTTTTCTTGATTTTCAGGTCGTCCAACACCGTAAGCATAGCTATATGCAACGTATGCCCAATATGCGCCTATGCTGTCGGCATTACTAGGATTGTCAGCAAAAAGAGAAAGTAGATCAATACCTTGTTCTTGAAGTTGCGTATAACCAATCTGATGCATGACACGAATACCAATCAGTTCCATAGCATCCAAACTGCCTAAATCAACAGCTTCAAGAATTAAATCATTCGCCTTGCTTTGGTCTTTTTTTACACCTTCTCCTAAATCGTATTTTTGAGCTTCAAGCAATTTTTTATAGATATTAATGTCATTTTCATCAGGTTCACGAATGTTTGCCATGTCGCGATATTTCTGTTTTTCTTCCTCACTCATGTTTGAACTTGCTTCAATTTGTGGCAAATTATTTTTAATTTGTTCTGCAAACATACGAGAAAGTGATTGATCATTTTCAGGGTCAGTTAAGTAGTCTTCCCATAAAGTTTGGTTAAATGAATCGATGCCATTGAGTTGGTGAAATTCAGCAAAAATCGGGGTGTGTTGTACAGGTGAGGGCATGTTATGTTTTATGGTGCGTTGTATGTTTGGGCTTTTAGTCGCAAATACATTTTGTAATGGTGCAACAGACATGAAAACAGCGCTACAAAGACTGAGTGTAAGAAGTGATTTTTTCATTTTTAGTTAAAATATATGATTGAATTTCGTAAAGTATTTATAGCAAAAATTACTTTCCAACTGTGTTAAATTGAGTAAGTTTTAAATGTTTGGAAAATTTAATTTTTTAAAGATGTGAAAAAAATCCTGATATTGCCAAAATTAATGATATAAAACCTGTAGAACGACCTCAAACGTGAAAACAATGAACATCCAACAAGAAATCCAAAATTTATTCCAAAACCGAGATGAACATCCGCTGTTTTATATTGAAAGTGGCAGCCGTTTGTGGGGCATGGCAAGTCCTGACAGTGACTATGATGTACGTGGTTTTCACCTGCCTTCCAAAGCCCAGTATTACGACTATCGAAAGCATCGTGATTTAATCGAAATCATGGACGGTGATTTTGACTTTGTTTCTTTCGATCTCAATAAAATGTTTGGTCTACTTGCTAAAAGCAATCCTACTGTTTTGGAATGGGTACGTGCGCATATTGTTTACTTTAACCAATTTCCTGAATGGGAAAAATTCAGAGATGGATTGCTGCAACGTATAGATTATAAGGCATTGTATTATCATTATTTATCGCTTGCCAAAGGCGGTATGCATGTAATGCAAACAGCAGATAATTTTACCTACAAAAAAGTGTTTTACTCGATTCGAGGTCTAATGTCTGCCGAACTTGCAACGCAGGAAATCATGCCTGAACTCCTGATCACCAACTTATTTACCCAAATTGATGAAAATGATCCACTGCGCCATTGGGCAGAAGATTATCTGGAAATTAAAAAACAACAGAAAGAAAAAGCTCAAGTTCCTGCACCTGAACAGGCACAGATTTTAAAATTGTTAAATGATAAAATTGAGGCTTTAAATTTGCGTGCAATTGAGCCAACCAATGATGTTGCACAGCTTCAGCAATATTTAACCGAATATAGCTTTTATCTCAAACAACATTTTTATGGTTGATGCTTTCAAAAAACAATTAAAAAACAGGAATATAACATGATGAAAACGCTCGCTTTTATCCAACGTAATGACACAATATTTTCGGTTGGAGATTTTCATCCTGTTAAAACCATTTTTTCTCACCATGAATTGGGCAATACCGTTTCACCTTTTTTATTGCTCGATCATTTAGGACCGAGTTATTTAAAACCGACACATTTACGCAAAGGGGTCACAGAACATCCGCATCGTGGTTTTGAAACGGTAACTTTGATGTTTCGGGGAGAACTTGAACATCGTGACTCGACTGGTGGCGGTGGCATCATTGCAGAGGGAGATGTGCAATGGATGACCGCAGCCTCAGGTGTGATTCATAAAGAATTGTTTAGTGAAGCTTTTTCCAAACAAGGCGGTGCATTTGAAATTGTGCAACTATGGGTCAACTTACCTGCCAAAGATAAATTGAATCCTGCCCGTTATCAGAGTTTGAAACAAGCCGATATTCCTGTGGTACAACTTGAACATGATGCAGGCAGAGTACGCATCATTGCAGGTGAATATGCAGGGCAACACGGTATTGCCAAAACCCATACGCCTATCATGGTTTTAGATATAGATTTAAAAGCAGGACAAACAGCGACATTTCCTGCCAAAGTGGGTGATAGCACTTTAATTTTTCTCAGAACAGGGCAACTGCAATTTCAGCAAGAAGATGGGACATTGAATAATGATATTTTGGAAGATCAGGCACTTGCAGTCATGTCGAGTCATGGTGAGCAGGTTCAAGTAACTGCTTTGCGTGACAGTCAGTTTTTATTGCTGAGTGCTGCACCACTGAATGAACCGATCAATGCCAAAGGTTTTTTTGTGATGAATACTTACACAGAAATTTTACAGGCTTATGACGACCTGAAAAATGGGAGATTTATTCAGCAGTAGTCAATACGTTACATTCATAACAAATGGATAACTTTCACTCAAAAAAAGCCTGTGTTACACTCAGCATTCTGTATTTGGTTGTACCCTGTTTCAACGTGAGTCTGTAGGGCTCAAGTGAACATTGACGCAGATCTATCTCACTCTATTTTCTATTTTTACCTGATTTAGACACCTTGTGAATACGGTGTTGATCTCGCTTTTTCAAAGCAAATCTAAATTTATTTTAAATTCTCAGTGCTTGTCATTGGGCTGACGTTTATTTACTGAAAAATAAGCGTAGACCTGCAAGCCATTATGATATGTAGAAAACAATGCAAAATAATGCACAAAATGTAATGCAAAAAGAGCAGATGACGACTTTGAGCCGTGCAACATTCATGTTTCCATTGGCGTTAGTTTTGTTCGAATTTTCAGTCTATATTGGTAATGATTTAGTACAACCTGCGATGTTAGCGATTACTAAAGAGTTTGGTGTTAGTAGCTCTTGGGCGCCTTCATCCATGTCTTTTTATTTATTGGGTGGTGCCTGTGTCGCATGGTTATTGGGTCCCTTATCAGACCGTTTAGGACGTAAAAAAGTCCTTTTGGCAGGCGTAATTTTCTTTGTGATGACCTGCGTACTCATCTTATTCACACATCATATTGAAAGCTTTTTAGCCCTACGCTTTTTACAGGGTTTTGGTTTATCTGTCATTGCAGCAGTGGGTTATGCCGCAATTCAAGAAACCTTTGAAGAGCGTGATGCGATTAAAGTCATGGCTCTCATGGCAAATATCTCTTTGCTTGCACCTTTAATTGGACCTGTTTTAGGGGCTTTTCTCATTGACCATGTGTCTTGGCACTGGGGTTTTATTGGGATTGCCTTTTTTGCATGTTTGAGTTGGTTTGGTTTAAAAGCCAAAATGCCTGAGTCAAAAGTGAGTATTCCTAAGCAGCCTTTGCGTTATATTTGGGATGATTATAAAAAAGTCCTGAAAAATAGAACCTTTATTGGCATGACTTTAGGTTTGCCTATGGTAGCGATGCCATTGATGTTATGGATTGCACTTTCACCTGTCATGTTGGTTGAGGAATTAGGACTCAGTAGTATGCAATATGGCTTGGCTCAGTTTCCTGTTTTGGGCGGTTTAATTGTGGGTAATATTGCCCTGATTAAAATGATTGACCGTTTAGCCTTAGGTAAAACCGTTTTAATGGGCTTACCGCTGATGCTGTTAGGAACTGCAATCATCTTACTGGGAGTGATTTGGCGTGAATATTTTCTCTACTGCGTCATTTTAGGCATGACTTTGGTCAGCTTTGGTGAGGGGATCAGCTTTTCAGTACTTTATCGTTTTGCATTGATGGCGTCCGATGTGTCTAAAGGAACGGTTGCTGCGGCAGTTTCAGTGTTAATGATGTTTATCTTTTTCTTTGTGATTGAGATTATTCGCATCATGTATGAACATTTTCATTTATGGGCATATGCTTTGGCATGTTTTACCTTGATCGCTTTATGGTTTACGATTCCCCGTAAATTATTAAAAGAAATCATGCAACAGCGTCAGGCAAAAGGTGAGTTTTAAATAATTATTTTATTTTTTAGGGAGAGGGCTTTTAAAAGTACTTCTCTCATCCCTCCTCTGAGGAGGGATGTTTATAAGAGAGATTTTAGGGCTATTGTTATACAAAAAATCAAAGAAAAAATGATGTTATTGCACTAATTTCTTCAGTTTATAATCAAAGACAAAAGGTCCAAACGGTAAAATTGAAGCAACCAATCCCATTAAAAATACTTTTAAAGAAAGCTTTTCTTTTTCACAAACAATAAATAAAACCAATAAAAATAGGATGAAAAGTACACCATGTCCCATGCCAACATACTTTACCAAAATAGGATTATCAAACATATATTTCATCGGCATTGCAATGAACAGTAACAATAAAAATGAAATACCTTCGAGTAAGCCAACTAGTCTTAAAGTTTTAAAATTCATCGTAGATACTATATTGAATATAATAGTTTGAGTGTAAACAATTTGATGATTAAAGCAAATTAAATATGCATTATAGCTTATTTTAAATTGTTGAATTTATTGAGAATTAAACCAAGTTGTGCACTTGGTTTTTAAACATAACTGAAATAGATTTTCTTCACTGTTTGAATGAAAGTGTGAGCAATAATATTAATATTTATACTTTGCTCACCTTAATATTTTAAAAAATATAAACTGCGGTATTAGATCACACCACAAGCAATACGTTCACCGCCACCGCCTAGAGGTTTCGGTTGGTCTGAGTAGTTATCTCCACCTGCATGGATCATAATGGCTAAGCCTTGTACATCTGCAAGTTTTAAACGAGGAGCATAAACCGTTGTTTTCGCACTGCCGTCAGTGTCTACATTGAGCACAGGTAAGTCGCCTAAATGCCCATCATTAGGTGTGCCATGACCTGCTGCTTGTGTTGGGTTAAAATGCCCACCAGCCGCTAAAGCAGCTCCCATTTTTCCATCTTTTTCAGCAGGTTCACATGAGCCTTTTTCATGAATATGAAAGCCATGAAAGCCTGAAGGAAGCTGTTGAAGATCAGTGCTAATTTCTAAACCTTTACTGCTGTCTTGTAATTGAATAGAACCAATTTTCTCACCGACTCCTTCAGCAGTAACAGCATGTACTGCAACAGTTTTCTGTGCTGTTTTTGCCGTATTTTGAGAGCTTGTCGTGGTACAGGCAACCGTAGTCAGCGTAATAAATGCAGTTAGCGCTGAAAGTTTAAAAATAGAAAAAGCATGCATATGATGAAATATCCTAAGTTTTGTTATGTCTTGGGGTATTCAAACAAAGTACAGAAGTTTGTACAGTAATGAATAAGTATTTGAATGTAAAAATTTATTAAATTGATGTCATTTATTTTGGTGAAATGACATCATCATTTTCTTCTATATCGTATGCTAAAGTTGCTTTAGGCATTTGTTCGGCAACACTGGTTTCATGTAACCACTCACGCCAAATCGCCAATAAAATGGCTAAAATGACAGGACCAATAAATAAACCAACTAAACCAAAACTTGCTAAACCGCCTAAAACACCAAACATAATGAGTAAGAATGGAATTTTAGTTGCGCCAGAAATCACCAAGGGACGAATGACATTATCTGCTGTACTGACGACACATACGCCCCATGCCATGACACCAATCGCCTCAATTGTCATACCTTTTGAAAATAGCCACAGTGACACAGCACCATAAGCCAAAGGTGGACCAAATGGAATTAATGCCATCAAGAATGTAATCAGTGTTAACACCATAGGATTGGGTGCGCCAGCAACAAAATAACTCACACCAGCAAGTAAGGATTGTGCAACAGCCGTTAAGCCTACACCATAAACAACGGCACGTGTGGTTTCAGAAATCGTTTCTAAATAATGATGTACACGTGGACCAATCACCATTTCTAAAGCTTTACTGACCTGCTGTAAAATCGTTTGCCCATCTCGATAAAAAAAGAACAATGACATAATTGCAAAGCAGAGTTTAACTAAGTTTTTAGAAATTTCACTTAAAACAAACTTACCATAATTTAAATGCCCTTGAATCCAAACGCCAATATTTTGTGAGAGATTGGTTGGGTTTGAATTAATTTCCTCAATGATACGAGAAAATTCTTTACCAAGAATCGGGAGTTGACGTAAAAAATCAGGAACTGTTAAATGCCCAGAAGCCAACTGACGATGGAGGTCAAAATAGAGATTACGCCCTTCATGCTGTAAAATGAAAATAGCAAAGACTAAAGGTATACCAATCACAAGTACGACAAGCGTGATCATGATCGAGGCACTTAATGTCGGTCGATGTTCACCACATGTTCTTAAGATACGCTTATACAAAGGCCATGTCATATAGGCGATAATGCACGCCCAAAGCACAGGGACAATGAAGTATTTGATAATATCAAATCCCAAAAAAATCAGGATAAATAATAAGCCAAATAATAAAATACGCTGCAAGGTGAAAGTGAAATCTGACACTAATTTCTCGAAGTTTAATTAATTATCGTTCAGTTAATATTAACTGAAAAATAGGTTCAGGCAATGTTAAATACATTGCCAGTTATTATTTTTTGAAAAACTGACTTAGAACCAATCGCTCGGATCATCAATTAAAGCATCCAGAAGTGGTTGCCACTGCGTTTGAATTTGTAGAAAATTCTTTTGATTTTTATCAAAAACAGACAAGCCTTGCATTGCCAGTTGCCCATAAGCGCTGCGTTCAGAAATCCAAGCCAAGGGTTGTTGCTCAATTTTTTCAAAAAATTGTTGAATATCTTTAGCACTTGAACTATTTGCTTTTACGCGATTTGCGACAAGTAGAATCTCTACTTTACCTTTACGTATACGTTTAATTTCTTGGATGTGTTTTAAAAAACGTTTGGTACTGTCAATGTCAAAAAAAGAAGGTTGTAAAGGTGTCACAATAGCATGACATTCGCTGATCAATTGTTCTGCATGAGCACCTGTTAATGCGCCTGGTGCATCAATAATTAAATATTCAACATTTTTAGGTGTATCACCAATGGATTTTTCATGTCGCCAGTCTAAGCTTTGAATTTCATTGGCATCACTTGGACGGTGTTTTAACCACTGTAAAGCAGATTTCTGATTGTCTGCATCTGCAAGTGCCACACTATAACCTTTTTGGGCTAATGCCGAAGCTAATGTAATAGCTGTAATCGTTTTTCCACAACCACCTTTTTGATTTGCGATGAGAATTGTTTTCATGATTTTTAATTTGATTCATCCAAGCCCGTCCTTTCACTAGCTTAGCATTATTTTTTAGACAGTAGGTTACACATGACAAAAGTCTTAGAGTTGTTTACATTGGAAAAACAGCAAAAAGTAGAGTTTGATCATGTCATTGTGGGTCGCCATGTTAATAGGTGTCTGTCTAGGTGTTGTGATAACAACTGTAGTGTTATCAAATACGCGAAATGGCAAAATCAAAGCGGAGTATGAGCGTTATATCGCTGAGTTAGAGTTAGAACACCAGCAAGCTTTAGCAATGGCAAAAAAACGAAGTGTAAATACCAGTCGTGCTGTTTTAAAGGGAAAAATGGCAGAACAACTTGCTCCGATTATGCCTGAATTTCACTATTTACCAAGTGATGCAAAGTTTTTGGGTGATCCTGTCGATTATGTCATTTTTAATGGCTATAGCGAGTTCAGAGATGGTGAAGGGCATGCTGATAATATTGAAGTGATATTGGTGGACATAAAAAGTGGAGGCGCTCGCTTGACCAAAGGGCAACAAGCGATTGCACAGGCGATTCGTGAAGGACGAGTTCGTTTTGAAACCATTCGTATTGATTTTGAGGACATATAAACGGCGAAGCTAAGCGGATGAAACTCAGACTTTTTGTACTCGTGCCATCAACATACGGCGTCCAATTTTAGGTAGCTCATCTGCATCAAAATAATATTTTTCTATAAATTTAAAATTTGCATTGGACAGGTCGAGTTCAATATTACGATTGAGATGACAACCATCAGCAATCACTTTTTGCATAGGTGTTAAAATATTTTGCAACTTTTTTAGTGTTGGATGGTCGTGATATTGAACATGTTCAACCAAATGAAAAGTCCCTTCAGGTTTAAGAACACGATAAATTTCAGCTAAGGCTTGTTGTAAATTTGCAATACTGCACAAAGTCCATGTACTTACAATTTGATCAATAGAATGATCGGCAAAAGGTAGTTTTTCTGCACTTGCTTGAATATGTTGCACATTAAAGGGGGCATCTAAGACATTTTTTTGAGCTAATTGGTAAAGATCAGCATTGGGTTCTAAAGCAATTAATTGCTCTACCTGATAAAAAGGTAAATTTAAACCTGTTCCAAAACCTATTTCTAAGACTTGTCCTTTGACTTTTCTGAGTAATTCAGCACGTGCATCCATCATGCTTGGTGTTTGCATGACTTTATTGAGTAAATGTGGAAAAATCCGTTGTTGATAAAATTTATAAATCATCGCTTTCACAGTTTTATTATTAAAAAAATATTCTAACGAAAATATAGACTTAAATATAAGACAAAAAAGTGACGAAATTTCTATATTTTGTTACTTAAAGTCGATTTTATTTTAATTTTCATGAGGGATACTAAAGCTTAAATTTGAACATGTATTTTTAGGAGGCATTTATGACACGGAATTTATGGTGTGCAGCAGTTTTGGCATTATGTTCAGCAGCTGTGAATGCCTCTCAATCCGTTGAATCTCACTCTGCTGAATATAATATTGCCAATGGTTTAGCACCTATTATTAAAGATCAAAAAATTTCTGTGCTTGAGCCTTTTCATGGTGAGTTTCGTATTTTAGGATCTAAAGAATATCAAGATGATGAACAAGCAAAGTTTTCACCTATTGATTATGCTGTGACACGTGGCATTTTTACTGAGCCTGAAATTGCCCGTCAAATTTCTATTAACCAATATGATCGTTATTTAAATTGGAAAATGGCACGTCCACCTATCCCACCAAAACTTGCCACACAAATGGTGAGTAATATGCATATTATTCCTGCCAATCCAAAAATTGCCCAAGAAATTAAGAAAGTAAAGCGCGGTGATCTTGTGCGTTTAACAGGTGATTTGGTACAGATTAATGATAAAGATTTAGTTTGGAAATCTGCACTTGATTGGAACGGAATAGGTGATGGGGCATGTAAGTTAATTCGTGTTGACTCAATTCAATGGGTAGAAAAACAAAATATATAAGTACATCAAGCGAGAGATAAAAGAATTTTTTTGAATGATCGTTTGAGACAAATCCTGAAAAATGCTAAGGTTTCTATGCTTGAAAAATAATCATGTTATGTAAAAGAGTTAATGTTAATGAAAGGTTTTTTTGCGGTTGCAGTGCTATTTATGGGGTGTGCTTTAACAGCTTGCCAAAGTACAAGCCCCACAGTAGATGGTAAAACCCATCAATACACTGTAAAACAAAGCTGCCCAACTTTAATGGAAATGAATACAGGGGAAACTTTGGTTTTTTCTGCGCCTGAAAACCCAAGTACTGGTTATCAATGGAAATTAGTCCAACCTTTAAAAAACTTTAAAATAGAAGAAACTTTTTTACAAAATGATGTTGAAGAAGGAACTGTAGGTGCAGGTGGTACAAAAGTATTTCGTTTTACTGCTTTAAAAGCAGGGCAAGATTATATTGAGCTGATTCATGTACGTCCTTGGGAGTCTAGTCAGCAACCCAATCAACAGTGGCAATGTCGTATTCGTATTTCTTAAAATATAAAAATAAAGCTGCTGGCAAAGATGACAGCAGCTCGGTATTGAGATCAAACAATACATATTGAATGTTAAACTTTTACTTGGTTGTTTTGGTTTTCCAGTTATCAAGCTGAGCTTCTGCCGTCAATAAATCACTCATGCCACGTACTGACTCAAGGGAAGCATCATCTTGATTTGATTTGTCAGCTTTTTGGTCAAAGGTCTTGGCTTGATTTTCCCAGTACTGATAAAGTAAGCCTTGAATATAGCGACCTTGTTCAGTTTTTAAATCCAAGTCTTTTAACATATTTAAAGCAGATTGAATGCTATCTCGTTTACGTTGTTGGTCAATTTCCTCAGTTAATGTACCTTCAGCATCCATTTTTTCTAAATCAGCTTCTAAGGCTTCATTCATGGCATCATATTTTTCTTGATATTCATCAAGTAAAGTAATGTCTGCTGCATCTTTAGGTGTACTTGGGAAATTTTGAATAGGCTTAGTTTTGAGTTCTGTCATGACGGCATCAGAACTTTTCGTGGTCTGGTCGGTCTTATTTTTAGGATCATTTTCCGATGAACATGCACCAATCAGGACAGCGCTTAGGAGTACTGAAATATAAGTCAAAGGGCGTAAAAGGTGCATGAAACTAAAACTCCTTAAAATATTCATAGGGTTTGCTTTTTAAAATGATAAGCATAAGTCACATAAGGAAACTCGATCTCATCATGTGCATATTTACCTGTATGCTCCAATATAATAGCTTCAAATTGTTGTTTTAGCTGTTGCTGTTGTGTGGAGGGCATAGCGGCAATAAAGCTCGTTGACAATAGCCGTTTACTGACTACATTTTCAACTGTTCCTTTGTGAATTTGTGAAAATAATTTTAGACTTTCTAGCTTAAATAAAAATTGGTGTTCAAAAACTTTTTTCCAATCACCACTATGATAACGAGGCGTATCTCCTTCAAAGGGTGCAATTAAGTCTGCTAATGCTTTAACCCATGGCACATTTTCATCACGCTGATTCCAAATCAGACCTAGATGACCTTGTGGTTTTAATAAATGATGCATTTCATTTAAAGTTTCAATATTTGAAAACCAATGAAAAGACTGAGCACATAAAATGGCATCAATACTTTCTGAAGCCAGCGCAATATCATCACTTTTTGCTTGTAAGGTTTGGACATCTGGATGGCTTATTTTGAGTTGAGCAAGCATTTCTGCCACAGGCTCCACCGCAATAATTTGATGGCTTACTTGCTTTAAATAAGGCAAAAACTTACCTGTTCCTGCACCTAAATCAACCACAGTCGAGTTAGATTGGATTTTCAGCTCATCAATTAGCCAATTAACAATTTCAGATGGATAATTTGGGCGAACTTGTTGATATAGTTCAGCAGCAGAACTAAAGCCTTTTTGTGCGGCAGGATGTAAAGAATGTGTCATATTTTGCGCTTTTTTATCTGTGCAGACTCTATAAAATATGACATTGAATACGATGAATAGGCAAGTTATCTATTTATTTAATTTTAACTAAAGATAAGAGAGCCGTTTTTCGGTATTGCAATGGACAAGCAAATCATTTTTGAAGACGATCACATTCGAGCAATTTATTTACAAGGTTCAACAGATACTTTGGTCTTGTCATTTGGTGACTTAATTACTCGTGCTAAAGGCTTGTCGATTAATGCTGAAAAATCATTAATGAAATATGATTATAGTGTTGTTGGTATTATGCCAAAACAAAAATCATGGTTCCCTGCCTCAAGCATGAATGCGCTATTAGCGCATTTGCAGCCTATTTTAAAACAATTTAAAAAAATCGTGGGTTATGGCGGCTCAATGGGTGGCTATGCTGCGATTAAATATTCAAAACCATTGCAAATGACACGTGTCGTGGCAATGGTGCCGCAATATTCAATTGATCCGAATGAAGTTGAAGATAAGCGTTATACCGACTTCTATGATGCTGAATTAAATGCAGACATGCGTATTCAGGCACAGGATATTGTCGAAAATTGTGAATATATTATTGTTTACGATCCGTATTTTGAAAATGACAAAGAGCATTATTTAAAAATAAAACCATGGATTCCACAATTGTATACATTGCATTTGCCTTATACAGGACATGATGCAATTGCTGTCTTAGCAAACTCAGCGTTATTGCATGATTTTATTGAATATCCTTATGATCAGACTTATTTTTATAAACAAATTCGTGAAGTCAAAAAGAACAGTAAATTTTACTATCGTAGTGTGATTGCTCATCTTTTGGGTACACATAATGAAGCGTTAGGGAAAATATTAAAAGGGATTGATTTACAGCTTGATAGCACGTTTTTTGATGCGAATTTAAAACAGACCATCACCCGTATTTTATTAACCAATAAACGTGTTGATGAGCAAGATTTACAAAAGCTTGGCATTCAAGTGAACTTGCCTTTCGAAGAAAAAACTCAGTTACAGGACTGTTTTGGCAATATTATTGTATTTAATGTTATTACCCAAAAACTTGAAAGCTATAATCAGCAAGTTATTGATGTAAATGGAAAATATATTATTCCACTGAATGTTGAAAATAGTGGTTTAGTCGAAATTGAAGTTAAAAAGCAAACCTATTTAATTTGTATGAATGACCGTCGAGTGACTAAATTATTTAAATACGATGATGCTTTATCTTTGGATATGAATCCGATTGTTATTAAAAAATGTGCAGATTTTTATGTATTGAGCTATAAAAATCTATATATGCGTTGTGATGAAGCAGGTAACTGTTATTTTGATGCTGAAAGTGTGCAGGACACTGAAAAATATACTATTATCTAAAACACTTTTTAAGTTTTAGCGGTGAAAATAAGGCAAGATATTGCTGAAAGTCAGCAATGGTTTGAGAGGATTGAGGGTTTAACTCAATACGCTGTCGTTGAGTTTTAAAATTGCCTTTATTTTCCGATAGGTTTGTTAAGCCGCCTTTGCTGTAATGATATTCGTAACGTGCAGCATAAAGTAAATTTTGCTGTTTAAAAATATAATTTTCTTGAGTTTTGCCTATTTCGCCAAAAAAATGCGCTTCAATTTTACAGCCTTGTTTAAGCTGAGAGAGTTTAAATTGATTGCCTTCGGTAGTTGGGTATAGTTCAATATTATCAATAGATTGCAAAACTTTTTCTGCATAACACACTGAGCTTGATAACGTTAAAATCATTAAATAGAGCCTATATTTTCGCTGTGTAGTCACTATAAATTCCGATATTATGTAGTTTTAAAAAGAGAATGATGTGATGATCTATTTGTAAACTATCCACATGATGGGACTATGTTATATTAGATGAAGCATGGTCTAATTTTATAAAGATTGTATGCTGTTATGTACATCATAACGATAAATTTTAAATATTTTACATACACTAAATTTCAGTGAATGACTGTGAAATAGCCAATAGGAAATGGCAGATAACTCAATAATATTGAATGCAAAAAAGTTAAGGAAATCACCATGATTAAGGCACAGGCAACTTCAGTATTAAAAAAAATAAGAAAAAAAACAGCGCAACCTAAGCAAGAACGTACTCAAAAGCGTATGCAAATGGTCATTCAAACCACACAAGAGTTATTATTAGCTGTGGGTATTGAACGTATTTCTATTCCAGAAATTGCAAATGCTGTGGGCATACCTCGCACCAGTATTTATCAGTTTTTTCCTACAAAGTATGATTTATTACGTCATATTGCTTTGATGCATTTAAATGTTCTCGTCACACGAATAGGTCATGCAGCAGTTGCAGTCTTAAGTGAACATCCTAAAGCTTCAATTGATGAATATGGGCAAAAATTATCTGCAAGTATGATTCAAACGACTGCACATTTTTTTAATGAATCTGAAGTGGCGAGTTTAATTATTTTAAGTGGACCGTTTACACGTCAAGCTTATTTAGAATATCAAGTTGAATTGAAAAAAGTGAGTGTTGGTGTACGTAAAGCATTAGAAATGATTAAAGTCGATCATTATGTACCACAGCAACCAGATAGCTTAACGATTCTCATGGAGTTGGTATTTACCTGTATGAAACATGGTTATTATAATGAAAATTATATTTCTGAAAAAATTATTCAGGAATCTTATCGAATTGCGATGAGTTACTTGGCTGCTTTAAAAGATAATGCTTATTTATTAGCGGTGGATGAAGGTTAAATCTAGATCTAAGTCATGTATAAAAAATCCCTCAATGAAATGAAGGATTTTTTATGATATCAATCAAAATATTTGAAGGATATTAAGCACCCGCTTTTACAGTTTTTTCGCTTGTAGTTGCAGGTGTACCACGGAAGAAGTTCTTTGTTTTTTCCCATGATCTAGAAAAGAAACCTTGTGCTTTTTCAGATTGGTCTTTTACAACTTCTTTTGTTTGTTCTACTTTTTCTACAACAGCATCTTTGATTTCAGTTGTTTCAGTTAGAACAGCATCTTTTACTTCAGTCGTTTTAGCAACAGTTGCGTCTTTTACTTCAGTCGTTTTAGCAACAGTTGCATCTTTTACTTCAGCAGCTTTAGTAACAGTTGCGTCTTTTGCTTCAGCAGTTTTAGCAACAGTTGCGTCTTTCGCTTCAGTAGCTTTAGCAACAACAGCATCTTTCACTTCAGCAGTTTTAGCAACAGTCGCGTCTTTCACTTCAGCAGTTTTAGCAACAGTCGCGTCTTTCACTTCAGTCGTTTTAGCAACAGTCGCATCTTTCGCTTCTACTGTTTTAGTCACAACGGCAGTTTGAACTTGTTCAGCTTTCGCTTGAGTATTTTGAACTGCAACTTGTGCTTTAGTTACAGGTGTTGTAGTTGTTTCAGCAAAAGCAGGAACACAAACCAATACACTTGCAGCGACTAAAGTTGTTTTTATGCTTTTCATGATAAGACCTTCCTCAATGTGAGGAGTACTGACAACGTACTCCAATAATAAGGCGGGCATGTTAAAACCAAGCTCTTTCTAAGTGTGAAAAAGAGATAAAATGATACATCTTTACCACAATAAGACTACATAAGTATAAGGTGGTTATAAGATGTTTTTAATAGGATAATTCATTTATTTTCATATTGTTATATTTTTTATTGGCTTTATATTTTTATTTGAAATTTACATAAGTTTACATTTATTAATGTGATGCTGTTTTATTTAACCTATTGTTTTGTATCGTTATTGTTTTATTTTTAAACGATTGTATGACCCTTAAAACAAAACATTAAAAATGATCAAATTTACTTAAAACTATTATAAATATTAAATAAATATGATCATTTTGCTCTAACTAATTATTGTGGAATATCTTCTTTATTTTTGTTCGATTGAGGAGTTGGCAAAGAAAGTTTACTGATCTCGGGTTCTACAGGTTCATTTAAATGCTGCTGAGTTGGGTCTATGGTAACCGCGGTTTCTGTTGAGATTTGTGTCGTTGTTGGTGTAGTCGCTGGGTTTGTTACTGAAGAATGATTGCTCGTAGTCGGTGTTATTTGCGGCGTTACGATTGTTGTAGCAGACTGACTTAAATGCCCACGTTCAATAGGAACAGTTCCTTTATTTGTTCCGACTATAGCATCTCGGGTGTTATTCGCAGTTTCTGTCACCTTTTCCGCACCTTTTTGTACACCTATTTTTGCACGTTCAGTTTGTTGTTCTGAAAAGGTTTTTGTTTCTTCCCATGCATTGTCTACTTTCGGTTTAATTTTTTCTACACCGCGTTCAGCAGCAGCACCCACACGTTCAGCAGTATTTTGAATTTTTTCACCCGTTTTATGTGCTAAAACTTTGAAAATATTTGGGTTATCACCATAAGATGGTGGTGTTTTTGTTTCTGCATAAATTGAGGATGTTGCCAAAATGGCAGTCGCAAAAGACAAAATTTTAATACTTTTCATTGTGACTTCTTCCTTTATATGTAGAGGCTCATAGCGTGTTTAGTTAGTATCATACTGTGAAAAAAGTAGTGACATGGATTCTGTAAGCAAAGTGATACAGAGTAAAAACAAAGCTGTTGTATAGTCTACATGTATAAGAAGATCATTGAGAAATTTAAAATGATAAAAATTAAATATTTAAATGTATTTTGGTTGATTATCCCGATTTTATTTTTACAACCGAGCTTTGCCTGTGGTTGTGGTGGGGAAAATTCTTTAAGCCTTGGTTATCAAATTTTAACGTGGATAATATGGTTAATCATCTTATTCATTTATTTAATACCGAGCTTGTGGTTTGTAAAATTTTATCAATTTTTATCATTAAAAATTGTTCATTTTATTGTTCCTCATATGATTTTATTTTTAATGATAGGGGTATTATTTAATACAGACACTCTGGGTTTAATGAGAATTTATGATCAAATTCGAGATGTTATACCCCCATTTTTTGTGATTTTTGTCGTGGGAATATTCGCGCTATTTCTGTGGTTCTATCCAATTCTTTATGTTTTAAAGATGAATGGAAAAAGAACTACTTCAAAGGTTTAATTTAAAGTAGTTCTGTCATGATTATTGGCATTTTTCTAAGTTTGTTGCTTTAAAATTCTTTTGTAAGGCTGCAAAATTTTTCAGTTTTTCAGTATCTTGAATGTCGAAAACAGTTTGTTTATTTTCTACTTCAGCATTTACATTTGAAAATGCGGAAATGAGTTGATCGCCTTTAAAGATCCAATGTTCAGTCGCTTTGCCTGTTTCAAAGTTGCCTGTAAATTCGATCACGCAGTTGTCTTTTTGCTGAATGAGACGAGCGAGGTTGTGCTTTGTTGAAGGTTCGGCAGAGATGTTTTTGTGTTGTTCCAATACGACAGGGGCGTTGGGGTTAGTGGGTGTAGTTGAGCAGGCGGTGAGGGCTGAAGTCAATATTGTGAATACTAAAACTTGTGTTTTAATCATAAGAGTCTTCTTTAATTTTTTGGTTCGATATAGATGTTAAACATAGTACTATGTTAAGTGATAAGACCAGAACAACCAATGCGATCTCTACTTAAATAATATGTACCTTTGTAATTTAATAAGGTTAATAAATATTGTCGTAATAAATCACTCACATCACATCGATCTACAATAGCTTGGTTAATGTAGTTATTGCCACTGCATGGCAATAGAATTCCTTCATGAATTATCTTATGCCGTTTTTTTAAAAATGGCATTATTTTGGTTCTATTAAAATTTATATCCTCAAACATTTTCAAAGTCATTTCGGTTGATGAAACCTGACCAAATTGTTTATGAACATATTTTTTTCTATTCTTTGTGAGTGGTAAATAATTTTCTATATCTTTTGGAGGATTATCTAAATGAGGAAAATTTTTATGAATAAAATATTTTCCGTTATATTCATATTGTCGCTCTAATGCAAAAGTGTTTTTTAGATTTTCTATTGCAATATAATGAGAAATAAGGGCTATTTCTAAAGCTAAGGAAGAGCGGTTGGCTTCGCATAAATACCCAATGACTATAGGTAGTTGTCTTGATGATTTCAATTTTTTAAAAGTTGGATAGGTCAGTTCAACAAATTTACGAATATCTTCTCCTCGATCATCAATAATATTACTTAGTGGGTTAATGAGAATGTGTGAGCATGAATTGAAACTTTCATTAGCATTTACTTTATAGCCATGACGGGCAACGGGTGATTGTTGAGCAAAAGATAGTAACCAACAGATATTATCAATAATTTCTAAAATTTGAGGAATTTGCTCTTCTGTAATATTACGAACTGTAACTATGGTAGTTATAATAGTTTTATTAATATATTCACTCTGCTTTAGTTTGATATCTTGTTGTCTAAATTCAAATACAAAACCTTCACAGTGTATAATTGTAGTGTCACGAACTCCTTGAGTTGAGAATAATTCGCCCCACATAAATAAATTGATAAGAAATATTTCTAATTTTTCCATAGTAACTTTTTATAAAAAACCCCACTTATTTAAGCAGGGTTTTTATCCTATTTCAAATATTTAGCTTAGTGCTGTAACACCGAAATATCAGCAACTGCTGTAAATAAACCACGTAACTGTGCAAGGATGCGTAAACGGTTGGCTTTCAACTCAGCATCTTCCGCCATGACCATAACGTTATCAAAGAACGCATCAATCGGTGCACGTAACGCAGCAAGTTTAGACAATGCTTCAGTATAGTCTTTTGCAGCTAAAAGCGGTTGAACCACAGGAAGTAGGTTTTGAATCTCGGTATAAAGCGCTTTTTCAGCATCTTCAACCAATTTAGATTCAACAATTTCACCTGTAGGCGCAGCTTCTTTCGCCAAGATATTCGCAACGCGCTTATTCGCCGCAGCAAGCGCAGCAGCTTCAGGCAAGTTACGGAAATGATTCACCGCATTCACACGCTTATCAAAATCTAAAGGAGATTTTGGAGAAAGCGCTTGAACCGCTTGAATCACATCAACTTCAACACCTTGGTCTTCATACTTGGCACGATAACGACCTTCAAGAAATGCAACTGCATCTGCCAAAGTCTTGTCGTGATCTTTAATCACATCGCCATAAGCAGTTAAAGCAAGTTTGATCAGTTCTTCAATCGAAACATCAAGATTGTTTTCAGTCACCAAACGTAAGATACCAATCGCAGAACGACGAAGTGCAAACGGGTCTTTCGAACCTGTCGGTGCTTGACCAATACCGAAAATACCTGTGAGCGTATCTAAACGATCCGCAAGGGCAATGGTTGTACCTGTTTTGGTTTTCGGTAAAACATCACCTGCAAACTTAGGTAAATATTGCTCGCCTAAAGCTTCTGCAACTTCATCGTTTTCGCCTTCAAGACGTGCGTAATAAGTACCGGCAATCCCTTGAAGTTCAGGGAATTCACCCACCAACTCAGAAGTTAAGTCACATTTCGCAAGAAGTGCCGCTTTTTCAGCATCGGCAGGATTTGCACCTGTGATTGCAGACAATGCCACAGCCAATTTTGCAATACGTTCAGATTTATTCCAAAGTGTACCCAATTGAGCTTGGAACACCATATTTGCTAATTTCTCTTTACGAGATGCAAGCGGTTGCTTTTGATCTTGTAAGAAGAAGAATTCAGCATCTGACAAACGAGGGCGTACAACTTTTTCATTCCCTTCAATAATTTGAGTCGGATCTTTAGACTCAATATTTGAAACGGTAATGAAGTAAGGTTGAAGTTTATTGTCAGCATTGACCAAACAGAAATACTTTTGGTTGTCCTGCATGGTGGTGATGAGCGCTTCTTGCGGAACAGCAAGGAAACGTTCTTCAAAACTTGCACGAAGTGCAACAGGCCATTCAACCAATGCAGTCACTTCATCACGAAGGTCGCTTGGTACAATCGCAATTGCATTCACTTCATCAGCCAAAGCTTTGACTTGACCGTCAATGATCGCTTGACGTTCTTCAAAGTTTGCAATGACATACGCTTTACGAAGCGCATCTAAGTAAGCATCTGCATTTGCCAACGTAATCGCTTCAGGCGCATGGAAACGATGACCATAAGTCACATTACCTGCTTTATGATCCTGAATGGTTGCATCAACCACATCATTATCTTTCAGCAATACCACCCATTTTACAGGACGAACGAATTCAGTACGGCTTGCTGCTGAACGCATACGTTTTGCAATTGGCAGATTGTCCAACGCAGTTTGTAAAATTTGTGGAAGTAATACGTCAAGACTTTGACCTTTCACATCTTTTAAGTAACACACTTTTTCAACTTTACCTGCTTGGAAAGTCGAAACTTGATCTACAGTGATGCCTTGACCACGCATAAAGCCTTCAAGTGCTTTAGTTGGCTTGCCTTCAGCATCAAATGCAGCTTGTTTTGCAGGACCATCAAAACGTTTTTGTGTGTCTGCTTGTGCGCCATCGACATTGACAATTTTTAAAGCCAAACGACGTGGAGCAGCATATGCTTCGATCGCATCAAAAGCCAAACCTGCATCGTTTAAACCTTTTACAGTTTCAGCAGTCAACGCATCACGTAAAGTTTTGAGGCTTTTTGGTGGAAGTTCTTCACAGCCTAATTCGAACAATACTGTATGTTTAGACATTATTTGCTCTCCTTAGATTCAACTTTCTCAGCTTTTGCATCGCTTTCAACTTGTGCTTTTAACTGTGCCAATACTTCATCACGTAAATGTGGTTCAGCCATTGGGAAACCAAGCTCAGCACGTGCGGCAACATAACTTTGTGCAATGGCACGCGCCAAGGTGCGTACACGTAAAATATAACGCTGACGTTCAGTCACAGAAATTGCGCCACGAGCGTCTAATAAGTTAAAGCAATGAGAGGCTTTAATGACTTGTTCGTATGCAGGAAGTGGAAGTTTTACCTCGATTAAACGCGTTGCTTCTGCTTCATAGAAGTCGAAAAGCTCAAACATTTTTTCAACAGGTGCGTATTCAAAGTTGTAAGTTGATTGCTCAACTTCATTTTGATGGAACACATCGCCATAAGTCACAGTACCGAACTGACCTTTCGTCCAAACAAGATCATAAACTGAATCTACACCTTGCAGGTACATTGCCAAACGTTCTAAACCGTAAGTGATCTCACCTGTAACAGGGTAGCATTCAACACCGCCCACTTGTTGGAAGTAAGTGAACTGAGTCACTTCCATACCGTTGAGCCAAACTTCCCAACCTAAGCCCCAAGCACCGAGTGTTGGAGATTCCCAGTTGTCTTCGACGAAACGAATGTCGTGAGTCAACGTGTCGATCCCAATCGCTTTTAGAGAGTCGAGGTATAGCTGTTGGATGTTGTCTGGGTTTGGTTTAAGTACCACTTGGAATTGGTAATAGTGCTGTAAACGGTTAGGGTTTTCGCCATAACGTCCGTCTTTCGGACGACGCGATGGTTGTACGTATGCAGCGTTCCATGTTTCAGGACCAAGCGCACGAAGAAATGTTGCTGTGTGGAATGTCCCTGCACCCATTTCCATATCGTAAGGTTGTAACACGACGCAACCTTGTTCAGCCCAGTAGTTTTGTAAGGCAAGAATTAAGCCTTGGAATGTATCAATATGCGATATGGCGCGACTCATGCAGCATCCACTATAAGTATTAGAAAAAATTGGTTCTAAGTATAAGGATTTTGCAGGAGAGTGGCAAAGGTTAGTCTATAAAATTGTCATTTAAGCATGTGTGTTTTTATGATGTTCTTTCAAAAGTAAAAACCAGTAACCAATCGCTGTTGGAACTGAGAATAAATATAGATAGCATAAATCATTTAATTCTAAGTGTAAGACCTTAATGCCGAGCAAAATAAAAGTAGCGGAGAGGAGAATTGCTGAAAAAAGAATTGTCCAAAAGTTGATAAACAAGTACTTGTGTAAAAAAAGTTGAATAGCATAGATAAAAGCATAAATGAGAATGAAGTAAAAAATTAAAGCACCTACAACAAAAGGTAATAACATGATGAACATGCCAAAGGTTTCTAATGCAAATTGTGTTTGGATCAGAAGTGCTAAATTAGTCAAAAGATAATAGAAAGCCAAAGGATAAAAAGGTGCAATCGTTAAACATTTTTTGATTTGAGAATGATTGACCTGAAGTTTTAGAAAAAGCACTTTAACAGTGAAATGATGGTTTGTTTTTTTCAATATTTATGACCTTTGGTTTGTTTTTTAAGGTATTGAATATGCTTAATATATTTGCCATGGTTTTTGCAAAAGCTATTTTTATGATTATTTCTAAATGTATAGAGTAGAGAATGCCTATTTTCTATATTCATTTAAAACTTAATCTTCAACCCATAATCTTTTTTCAAAGCCAATAATGCTTCAGCATTGCCTTTGGCATCATCAACAGGATTGTGGGTATGTGCAGTTTTACGCAAATGTTTAAAATTTTGAAACGTGTCTTTGGTCAAACCTTTATATAAACTGCCTAAATTTTGCGAACTAAATCCAAATGGATTACTCCCCGTAAAATGATGAAAGTACCAACAGACAAACATCCAGTCAAAACCGTTATTATCACTGATAAAAATTGGGCGGTCTTTGCTGACTTTGGCGATCCATTTGGCAAAGTCTTTCATGACATGTTCAGGGTTGTTAAAACTTAAAGTTTCCTCACGACTAAAACCAGAAACCGCTAACGCCTGTGGAATATAATTTTCTGAAATAGGTTTAAGTAAGCCGTAAAACTGCTGATTTAAATCTTCATCTACAAGTACAGCACCCAATGCAATCATTGAATAATCGCTGGGAATGGGTCCATCAGCTTCGATGTCAACCATGATATAAGCCATTTATTTTCCTTTTATATTTCATGTTATTTTAAAATGTGTCATCCCTATAGGATATAACATTAAGCATTTAGATCTGAACGATTTTTGTAGTCATGCCATTTTAAAAATAACCAAAAAGTAAAAGCTGTTGAAACTGTCCAAAGCAAAAGAGGATTTAAAATAAAAATCTTTTTAAATTCAAAGAAGGTATTGGGTAAGTCATGGTCTTTAAAATAATTCCCCAATAAAGTCAGTAAAATTGTTGAAAAATAAGCAATACAGGTCAGGGTGAAAAAATGAATGTGTTTAGTGCGGTTGAGAAAATATAAAATTATAAATAAACATGGTGAAATGATAAAAATATAGATCAAATACACGACTAGAGAAAGTTTGATTAGTAAGGCTAGATTGTTAAATCCTTCATAATGATCAAAAAAAGTAGGTTGGCAACAGAGATAAACCATCCAACCAAAAAGAACGGGTAAAGGCGCGAGCAATAAACTTCGTAGAATAATGACGTTTGGATACGCTTTTTGCATTGCTCTGATTTATAGATTATAAGTTGTTAAATAAATATACATGATATTAAAAATAAATAGGTATGCAAAAACACCATAAAACCTCGCTTTGGCTCAGCATTTTTCTGATTTTATTTGCTGTAGTTTCAATTCCAGCAATTCATCTAATTCGTACAAAAATCAATGAACATCAAAATATTGAGCAACTCCCGACAGGTTATCGTGATGATGCAAGCCATTTAAATAAAACCAAAGTTGCAAAAATTGTGGATGTGGAAACAGAACCACAGGCAATGCAAAAGCAACTTAAAGAATTGTTGGTCTATGCACAGCAAAATCATTTAAAAGTGTCAATTTCAGGGGCGAAACACAGCATGGGCGGGCATACCATTTACCCCGATGGCATTGCTTTAAATATGTTGCCGTACAATCACATGCATTTGGATGAAAAGACCAATATTCTTAGCATTGGTTCAGGTGCAACATGGCAACAGGCACTGCAATATCTGGATGGTTTTGGTAAATCTATTGCAGTCATGCAATCTTTCAGTGATTTTTCCATTGGTGGTTCAATCAGTGTTAATGGTCATGGTTGGCAACAAAATGCAGCGCCTATTTCCTCAAGTGTGCAGTCATTTACTTTAATGCAGACAAATGGAGAAATCGTCAATTGTAGTCGTGATGAAAACCCTGAACTCTTTAAACTGGTCATTGGAGGCTATGGTTTATTTGGCATTATTTTAGATGTCAAACTTAAAGTCGTTGATAATGTGGCTTTGAAATTTAATTCGATTTCGCTTGATCCGCAGGATTACCTAAAAACTTATCAGCAGCTCGTTACGAACAATCCACAAGTCCAGTTTGCTTATGGACGTTTGCGTATTTCAGATAAACATCGTTTGGAGCAGGCAAGCCTGAATTATTTTATCAAAACCGATGAAAAACCGTTGCTATTGAAACAACAGCAAAATAAAAATGCGGAAGTGAAACGGATTGTTTTTCGAGGTTCAGTTGACAATGAATATGGCAAACGACTGCGTTGGGATCTGGAAAGCAGCTTAAATCAGGTTTCACCTTATGCCAGCTTTAGTCGCAATGAAATTTTGAATGAGAGAGCCAGTCTTATTGCAAATAAAGATCCAAGTTCAACTGATTTATTACATGAATATTTTATTCCAAAATCGCAGTTGGCAGCTTTTATTCAAGATTTAAAACCAATTTTAACAGCATCAAAAATTGACTTGCTGAATATCACCATTCGGGAAGTACGTCATGATCAGGATGCTTTTATGAACTATGCACGTGAAGATGTCTTTGGTCTTGTCTTTTTATTTAATCAAAAGAAAACACCAGAGCAGGAACAGCAAATGCAAGTATTGACCAATCAACTTGTGGATGCTGCACTGAAACATCAAGGAACTTATTATTTGCCCTATCGTTTGCATATCAGCCGTGAAAAAATGCGTTTGGTTTATCCGCAGGCAGATGATTTCTTTCGTTTAAAGAAAAAATATGATGCAGATGAAATTTTCAATAATCAGTTTTATGTCCATTATCAATAACCACTATGATCAGATGCGCGTACTTTAGGCATGATTGGGTTATATTTGAACAATAATAGTGCTGATTAATATAAGTTTAATTCTTTGATTATATTTGATAAAAATCATTATGTGATAAAAGTAGTGTCTTTTTTAGCTCGTTAAAATAGATAATACATACACCTTATCATAACAACCACGTATAATTTGCACTTCATTTGTGCAAAAGCGAAGGACTTCAATGTTTCATACGCAACTTGAGTGGCTGAATACCTTAAAACCTAACTTTAAAGTATTACCATTTAAAGAACGATTATTATGTGGAATTGGGGCTTTAATTGGACTCGCAATTTCCTCATTAATCAGTTGGTATGTCTTAGGTGATTTCAATGCATGGTACATTGCACCGATGGGGGCATCATCTGTACTCTTGTTTGCAGTATCTGCAGGTCCACTTTCGCAGCCTTGGAATATCATTGTTGGCAACACCATTGCAGGCTTTATTGGTGTGACATGTGCAATGTTCATTGCGAATCAGACTGCGGCTTTTAGTCTAGCTGTTGCCTTGGCAATTTTCCTGATGATGAGTACAGATTCATTACATCCACCCAGTGGTGCAGTTGCCATTACAGCGGTGTTAGGTGGTGAATCAGTTCATGAGTTAGGCTATCACTTTATTTTCTATCCTGTTTTATTAAATTCTGTTTTACTTTTGGCTGTGGCAATTATTTTTAACCGTTTACTTGGCAAGCAATATCCACAAGTTGCTCAAGTCAATACGCGTTCTAAAGACCCAACGCCAACGCAAAAAGTGACGATTCAACCGCAAGATATTCAGGAAGTTTTAGAGCATCAAACTGAGTTACTGGATATCAGTGAATACGATCTACAAAAAATTATTTTAGAAGCGCAGGAAAAAGCCAATGCAAGAGCAATTAGTCAATATCTATGCCAAGACATTATGAGTAAAGATGTCATTAGTTTGTCTGAGCAAGATGATATTCATCAGGCTTTAGATAAATTTAAACATGTTAATTTAATGAGCTTGCCTGTCGTTAATACTGAAAATAAGTTAGTTGGGACGCTTGCACTTTATGAAGTCGTAGAATGGTTTAAGCGAGCTGCAGATCCACGTGCTTCTTGGGAGCATCTGGTGAAACAGATTATGAATCGTAAAGTCGTGACGGTACAGCCATTACAACCTATTCAAGATTTAGTGCCTTATTTTGTAGAACGCTCATTTAATTATATTCCTGTCGTTGAACAACACAAATTGGTTGGTATTATTAGTCGTGCAGATATGATTGCAGCCATGCAACAACAATTAAATCGTACTCCATGAGGTTTTAGCACATAAAAAAACGCTACGACAGTCTAGGGGGACGCTGTCGTAGCGGTAAAAAAGTAATCTATAACGATAAGTTTATTTATATTTTTCCTCATGCACCGTACGAATAGATTGCTGATACGGATTTGCATGCGGTGAATTTAGTTGCAAATCTTGTTTAGGAATTAACAGCCATAAAACTAAATAAACCAGAATTCCAGGAAATGCAGCACTCATACATGATACAAGAACAAAAATGATGCGAAGTAATGTTACATTCCAACCAAAACGTTCAGCAATACCGCCCATCACACCCGCAATCATGTTTTGTCGGCTAGAACGATATAAACCAGATTTGGTCATGAATAATTTCTCCTAAAATTTAAATCAAAAGTAAAATACCTTTAATCTTTATATTGGGTTTTATTCTAAAATTTAAAGAATGTGAGGGAAGTGGTTTGTATACTTTTGTAAATAAAAAATTGATCATGAATTAAAAAGTTAATTTTCACCAAAAGGTGAATTAATTTCTCTAAATGTTTAGATTTATTATATTGTTATATAGTTTTGTAACAATCAGGGGGGATTAATTTATAGTTTAAGTGAAAATAAAATATCATAGCTTAACTATTAAAATATGTAAGTTTATTTAAAATAAACATTGGTTTATTCATATGATGGCGTTTAAATATACTCAAATCGGTTCCTTTAAATATGTTGGAATGGCTATTTGTTTATTGTTAGGGGCTTGTGATTCTTCAACACAAACAAAAAATACGACCAGTTCACAGGGTGATGTGGCGTCGGTGAAGGTTGTTGCAGACTCAGCACAAGAAAATACGGTAGATATCGAAGATGGGAAGCGTCTTACAGAAGTTGCAGGTAGAACGGCTTTGCCACGTTTAACAGAACCTGAATCTATTGCTCATTCTAAAAAAATGATTTCAAAGGCATCGCAAGCCTATGTGGGGCGTTATCACTTAATTATTGATTGTTCTGAAAAATTTGCTTTATGTGATAAAGGGAAAGCAGAGTTTGTCATTAGTTTATTGGCAGATGGCACATCGCATCGTACCATTGTTTATTTGGGTAAAATGAGTCATGAAGCGAGATCAAAACCCTCAAGCCACATCTATCAACAAAATACATGGACATTTAATCCTAAAACACATCAGATTGAAGTTAAAAGAAAAGAAGGGGTAAACTTTTATTATCACGTTAACCCAGAGGGTAATTTGGTTATTGACCTAGAAAGCATCTATGCCAACAATAAAGTTGAAAATGGTCAATTGATTGATGGTACTTATGTTCCAACTAAAGCTTATGTATTGAAAAAGTTAGAAACCAAGAATTAAAAATTAAATTTGAAAGATATGGTGGGTTGTGTGGGGTTCGAACCCACGACCAATAGATTAAGAGTCTACTGCTCTACCAACTGAGCTAACAACCCTGAGAAAATTTTAAAACACGTTAAAATATCGTTTTAAAATTTTTACAAGATAGACGCAGTATGTAGTTTGGAATACTAGATTACATATGCCATCTAACTATTTTCAGATTTAATATTTGACATACAATATCAAATTTATATCTTGAATAGGTAAATTTAACAAAAAATCGAGAATGGCGAAGCATCTAGTTGTAGATGTTTGGTCTTGGTCGGATCGTTTGTAGGTTTCGTTTCTGTTTTAACACTGCTGTATTAAAGAAAGAAGCCCTAAGAAAGAATGGTGGGTCGTCCGCGATTCGAACGCGGGACCAACGGATTAAAAGTCCGCTGCTCTACCAGCTGAGCTAACGACCCTGAGCAAGGATAAGCTATCCTGAGCAGGTATTGTAAAATTGGCTTTTACAATGAGATGGTGGGTCGTCCGCGATTCGAACGCGGGACCAACGGATTAAAAGTCCGCTGCTCTACCAGCTGAGCTAACGACCCATCTAAAGGTGATCAAAATAAGTGGTGGGTCGTCCGCGATTCGAACGCGGGACCAACGGATTAAAAGTCCGCTGCTCTACCAGCTGAGCTAACGACCCACTATATCTAAGTTTTACCTTAAATACGCAGTGTAAAATAAAATTAAACACTACTTTGTTTTGATGGAGCGTATTTTAGCAATTTATTGATAGAGCGCAAGTAAAAATTAATAAAGTTTGCAACGTTCGGTTATAAATAACACAATTTTAGCAATTATTTTCTAAAATTGTGTTTTTGTCGCTTCGTTTTGGCTTAAAAACGATATTTATAGTCCTCAATATTTTTGTAAATTTCATCTGTCATTTCACAATAACAGTTGGTACTCGGTAAAAAAACATATAAGCGATCAGAGGTTTTCTTTGGATCATAAGCTTGTTCTTTGAGCTTATTTTTTTGATACTTAAAGGTTCCAGTCGTTTCTACTGCTTCTTGTATACGTAAAAATACAGGAATAGCATAAGCAGGAAGTCCTTTTTTAAACTCCGTAACCATATTGGTTAGATCTTGTTCATTCAGCGTTTCATTTTCACTTAACGTAATCGCTGCCATTCCTGCGCGACCATTCGTATTTGGAATTTCGACACCATAAACAACAGCTTCAGTAATTTTGCTATATTCGCTAACAATATTTTCAACTTCAGTTGTAGAAACATTTTCGCCTTTCCAGCGGAATGTATCGCCTAAACGGTCAACAAATTGAGCATGACGGAAGCCAATATCACGGACTAAATCACCTGTAATAAAATAAGAATCTCCTTTTTGGAAGACATCTTTCATAATCACAGATTTATTTTTTTCAGGATCGGTATAGCCATCAAAAGGTGAGCGTTTGGTGATTTTACCTAATAATAAGCCAACTTCACCTTTGTTGACTTTAATGCAATATCCTTTTTTATCACGTACAGCTTCATTTTTTTCTTTGTCAAATTGGATGATTGCGTAAGGAATAGGTGAAAAACCGACTGTATTATCAAAATTAAAGATATTACTGAAGCCGACATTACCTTCACTTGAAGCATACAACTCTAAAATTTCTTTAATGCCAAAGCGTTGTTTAAATTTGCTCCAAATATTTGGACGCATACCATTACCAATCATCTTTGTTACACGATGGTCACGATCTGCTGCTGATTCAGGCGCATCCATTAAATAGCGACAAAGTTCTCCGACATAGCCAATGGCAGAAGCATTAAACTTTTTAACATCTGTCCAAAATGCTGATGTTGAATATTTACGGCGAATCGCCAATGTTGCTGCACCAGCGAGTACACCACACCAGCACACAACCATTCCTGTTGCATGGTAGAGAGGGAGTGTGCAGTACATTACATCATCTTCGTTTAGATTGAGCACATGACCATAAGTACCAAAAGCCAGCATCCAACGGCTATTCGTAAAAATAACGGCTTTAGGTAAACCTGTAGTACCTGATGTGTAGATGTAAAATAAACCGTCTTTACCTGTGACTTTGTGGGTCGTTGGTACATTAAATTTTGGAAAATCATCAATGACTTGGGCAATGTTGGTATAGCCTTCAGGTGCTTGACCGATATCTTTTAACGTTTCTTGATCTGCAAACCAATGAAAGCGATCTGCTGCAATATTTAAATCTTGGCGAATTTCATCAACTGCGACACGACATTCTTCCCCTACAATAATCGCGATTGGATTAACGAGGTTGATGCTATGAGTTAACACTTTTCCAACTTGAGAAGTATTCACAAGAGCAGAAGTTACCCCAATTTTTGCTAGTGCAATCACAGTAGCAATCAGTTCAGGGCGATTTTCAATCATTACCGTGATGACATCACCTTTGGATGCACCTAATGAAAGATAATAGTGTGCAATTTGATTTGCCCAATTGTTGAGTTCTTTATAGCTGAAACGTTGGTCTTCAAAAAGTAAAGCATCACCATAAGGGTTGCGTTTTACAGCGCGTTCAAATGCTAAACCTAAACCAGAAGGTGTATTGGGTGTGCGTAAATAGGCTTGTTTTAGGCCAGTGAGTAAATTAGGGACTTTATTGATAAATTGAGGGAGTCGCGCTGCGACATCAGCAATCCTGATAAGATCGTTCTGTGTATTTGAGCTCATAAGCATCCTATTTATTTTTCGTAATCCAATATGGTCTATTTTGTCTGCGAGTTTACTTTACAGTGATTTTACAGTTGTCCTTTTAACGGTAGTGCTCTAGTGCAATCAACCTAATTTGACAAAACTTATAAAAATACCATTAAAAATAACAAAAAAACCTAGCCATCGAAATGGCTAGGTTCTCTTAAATCACCCGCAATTCAGCAAATCATTCTGCTGCAGGTGTTGTTGTTTTCTTTGGTGGACGACCACGAGGACGACGAGGACGTGCTGGTTTTTCACCATCTACTTTCTCAGAGTCTTCGGTTGGTTCAGCCTTTTTAGTGCTTTTGGTTACAGCCTCTGCACTTTGCGCCTCAGTTGCAGCATTTGGCTGAGCTTTGGCTTTGCTTTGTGCTTTGGTTGGTTTTGCAGTTTCAACCACAGCTTTTTCTTCAGTAGGTGCTTGCTCAGTCACAGCTACTTCAACTTCGGCAATGGTTTTTGCTTCAGGTTGGTCTTCTTTTTGAGCAACAGGCTCAACAGCTGTAGTTAACTCAGCAACAGAAACATTTTCTGTTTGTAGAGCAATTTCACTTTGTGCTGTTACTTCTGCATTTTCCACTGGACTTGGTGCAATTTCCTGTGATTTTTCAACAGATTTTTCAGCTTGCTCAACAGCTTCAGCAACGACCTCTGTAACAGCAGGTTCAGCAACTTGTTTCTGTTCAACATGTGCTTGCTTTGCTTGTTCAGCAGCAAGTTTTGCTAAACGACGACGTTCGCGTGGGTCATTTGCAACACGGTTGTCTGAAACAGGTTTTGGCGGTACTAAATCAAGTACTGGTGCAGGTTCTGCTTCAGGCTCTGCTTTGGTAATCGCAACATCACGTGTGACTGCTTTTTTCTCAACAGGCGCTACAGTTTTTTCAACTTTTAAAGTTGCTGCATACTCGTCAGAGAATTTTTGTAATGCACGATTGAACGTTGGAATTAAACCAAATTGTTCAATCAACACAGCACAGTCTTCACCATATACATGGCGAATTAAACTACCAATGGTATATTGGCTTAACGTTGGGATTTGTGAAGGGGCTAGTTTAGGAACTTCAACTACAGGTGTAGTTGTAGCAGCCTCACGTTGTTGACGGCGACGTTGACGTGGGTCATTGCTTGCCCGTTTTACGGGTTGAGTTGCTTGTTGTGCAACAGGTTGCTCTTCAACGACGACAGGTTCAACTTTAGCAGTTGCTTGCGGTGTTTCAGTTGTTGTTGCAGCTTTATTTGCTGCAACTTTTGCAACTGGAGCAACAGCTTCTTTTTTCGCAGCTACATGTTGCTGAGGTGCTAAAGCAATAATTTCACTTTGCGCTTGGTCAACATTCACCACTAAAGCAGTCGTCATTGTTTCATTACGTGGTGCTTCAACCAAATCAACTTTGATGCTTGGTGCTTTTTCAACAGCTTTGTTTTCTCTTGGTGCAGAAACAGGAGGTGCTGAATTTTGCTCATCATTAAATACACTTGCATCGCGATGACGATTTGGGCGATTTGGACGTTGCTGGTTGTTACGGTCACGACGTGGAACACTGTCATGTGTATCAGCAGATTGTTCATGTTGAACACGTTGTGGTTTTTGCTGACGACGTTGTTGCTCTTGACGAGGCTCACGTTGCTGTTCTTGACGAGGTTCACGCTGTTCTTGACGTGGAGCTTGGACAACTTCTTCAATCACTTGATGATGTTGATCATGTGATTGTTCACGTGTGTCTTTGTGCTTATTATTGTTGTTATTACGCTTTTTGTTATTACGTTGAGATTTTTCTTCTTTCTCAATCACTTTTTCAGCGTAATCACGTTGCTCATTTTTTGCAGCAGGAGCGTGACCTAAATAAGCATTGGTTTCAACAAGTGCAGGTTGTTGAGGTGCAGCAACTGCTGTTGTATTGACATGACCAAACTGACCACGACTAACAGCACCACCATTCACCATTTGTTCAATCGCAGCCGCAGCATTATTTGCTGTGCGGGATTGGTCAATCGTGCTTGCTTGTTTTTGGACAAACAAGTTTTCTAACCATGCACATGGGCTTGTCGTTGCGGTTGGTGTTTTAGCAACTTGTGGTTGTTGAGTTGCTTGTACCACTGGCGCAGTATTTTGCTTTTTATGGTTGTTAGATACTTTGTTGTTATTGTTTGGAGTTGGGGCAGTTGTATGTTGAGCAGCTGCATGTTCTTCTTCTAAATGCCATTCAGAAGATTCATAACCCAATTCTTTTTCGCTAGAACGTGTTGCTTCAGTCCGCTCATAGCTTGTTGGTGCGAAACCTTCAGGGTTGTATGAGATTTCGTAATGTGGCGTTTCTAAATGTGGATGTGGCAATACAGTCACACGTACATTTGAGGTTTGTTCTAAGTAAACAAGACTGTGACGCTTTTCATTCAATAAGAATGCTGCAATTTCGACAGGAACTTCGACTTGTACTTCACCATGACGTTCACGAAGAGCAATTTCTTCAACTTTACGCATAATTGAAAGTGAAAGTGAACGTAAGTCACGTACCATGCCTGTGCCATGACAGCGTGGGCAAACATAACCCGTTGCTTCTTCAAGAGAAGGGCGTAAGCGTTGACGGCTCATTTCCATCAAGCCAAAACGTGATAATTGACCAAATTGGATACGAGCACGGTCACTTTGTGTTGCTTCACGAAGTTTCGCTTCAACCATACGCTGGTTACGTTCTTTAGTCATGTCGATAAAATCGATGACAACCAAACCACCAATATCACGTAAACGGAGTTGACGAGAAATTTCTTCAGCCGCTTCTAAGTTTGTACTTAATGCCGTTTCTTCAACGTCATGACCACGTGTTGATTTTGCTGAGTTAATGTCGATAGACACCAATGCTTCCGTTTGGTCAATGACAATCGAACCACCTGAAGGCAGTTTAACTTCACGCTCATAAGCCGTTTGAATTTGGCTTTCAATCCCGAAATGAGCAAATAATGGTTCATTTAAGGTATAAGTTTTGAGTTTGTCTAATTGGTTCGGCATCACTGCTTTCACAAAGTTATAGGCTTCGTTATAAGCTTGCTCAGAATCAATTAAAATTTCTGCAACGTCATCACGTAGATAATCACGGATGGCACGAGTCACAACGCCAGCTTCTTGGTGAACCAACATTGGCGATGGACCAGAACTTGCTGTGCTTTGAATTTGTGACCAAAGGTCTAATAAATGTTGTAAGTCAAGTTGTAATTCTTCTTGAGTACGACCAATACCCGCAGTACGAACAATGACGCTCATGCCACGAGGAGTATTTAAAGAAGCCAACATTTCTTTTAGTTCTTCACGAACAGAACCAGAAATCTGACGACTAATACCGCCACCTTTTGGGTTATTTGGCATTAAAACTAAATAACGACCTGCAAGGGAAATATAAGTAGAAAGGGCAGCGCCTTTATTACCACGTTCTTCTTTTTCAACTTGAACTAAAAGTTCAGTGCCTTCAGTGATGAGTTCACGAATATTTGAAGTTTGACGTGGGTCAGCTTTATAGTAGGAATTGGCAATTTCGCGCATCGACAAGAAACCTTGACGACCTGCACCATACTCTACAAATACAGCTTCTAGAGAAGGCTCTACGCGAGTCACATGACCTTTATAGATATTGGCTTTCTTTTGTTCACGCGTGCGATTTTCAAGATCGAAATCGTAAAGACGGTGACCAGTGATAAGTGCAACGCGAACTTCTTCGGCATGTGTTGCATTGATCAACATACGTTTCATGGGTGTAACACCTAATAGTGATCCACACCAACAACTCGCTATCTATAAGTGAAGCGAACATCTTAATATTGGATCAATGCTCAAATTATTGAAAATTATTTCTAATAACTTGAGTGATTTACCAGCTTGTTTTGAACAAGTTTGGATTTGATACCTGTATTGATGCTGCAATACTTCTTTAATCTTTGCACAATTAAAGTTCTGAGGTTTTCACTGGTACTGAAAGTGGTGCATTGGATGACTGATTTGATTCGTCTTTCACTGACATATTGCTCGAAGAGCAGCTCAGTTTTTTGTGAGCGCGTCTTGATACGGAATTATCGTCGTATCTTTACAAAATATGCAGTTCCAATGCCTCAAACACTTATGTCCTGAATAACACTCTAAAGCGACTTGTCTGGCGTGTATCAGTTTATGTTTAAAAACCAACGTCTGGGTTGGCGACATATATTTTTAAACAAACTGATTTCTGTACTTTAAATACAATTAAACGCAACAGTTTGTCTTTTTGCCGATATAATAAAGCCTTCGGCGTCGGCATATTCTTTTGGGACCTTTCCGAGTTTATGGTGAATTTTGTATGTGTTTAATTTTCAAAAGTCTTGAAAATGTCACAATAAATTTCACTTACGGTGGTATCCGTGCGCTGACTATAGCAAACCTTACATCATCTGCCTATGGGCTATGCATTTATTTTGTATGAAAAGTATAGTCTAAGTGATCAGTTTTTAATCAAAATTTCGTTTTTATTGGGTCATCGTAACTGTATGAATTCTACACAAGACTGGCAAAGTGTCACCTGGTTTGAAGTCGACGAACATCAAGAAGGTCAACGTATTGATAATTTTCTATTCAGTCGTTTAAAAGGCGTACCTAAAAGCCGTATTTACCGACTAATTCGTGAAGGTCAAGTTCGTGTCAATAAAAAGCGCGTAAAAGCTGAAACTAAGCTGGCGATTGGTGACCAAATTCGTGTTGCTCCGATTCGTTTTGAACAAAAAGATGAATCTGCTGTACCTGTTTCAGATAAAGTCGCACAAAGTTTACTAAGTCGTGTGGTTTATGAAGATGAAGGCTTAATGGTTGTAAACAAGCCTTCAGGTATTGCTGTGCATGGCGGCAGTGGCGTTGCATATGGATTGATTGAAGGCTTGCGTGCCGCGACTGGTAAAAAATATCTGGAGCTGATTCATCGTATTGACCGTGATACTTCTGGCTTGGTCATGATCAGTAAAAAGCGTAGCACATTGAAAACACTGCAAGATTTATTGCGTGAGCATAAAATTCGTAAAACTTATGCAGCCATTGCCAAAGGTCAGGTCAGTTTGGATGATCAACTGATTGATCAACCTTTGTTGCGTTATGAACTTGCCAATGGTGAGCGTCGTGTTCGTGTGTCAAAAGATGGTAAAGAAAGTAAGACACAATGGAAAGTGGCTGAACGCTTTATGCATGCGACTTTGGTTTATGCTTCACCGCTTTCAGGGCGTACCCATCAGATTCGTGTACATGGTTTAAGTATCGGACATCCTTTGGTGGGTGATGATAAATACGGGCATGAAACTGAATATCGTGGTCCAAATCCACGTCGTTTGTGTTTGCATGCGATGCGTTTGGAAATTCCGGGCTATGAGCCGATTGAAGCGCCTTTGCCTGAGGATATGCAGAGTTTGGTGGCGCAGTTAAGAGCGCAGAAGGCGGATAAGCCAACGATATAAAATGTAATGAATAGAGCATAACGGAGTCTTTTCAATTAAGTTGATATAATTGGAAGCCACCTTCGGTTCGACCTACTTTTGTTTCGGCAAAAGTAGGCAAAACCATTGCCATCCGCAAAACTCGTTCACTACCTATTTTTGATTAATATTTCGCAAAAACATTACTTATTCATTGTAGTCCTGTCTCAAACAGTTGTGGATGACATTTCCGTGTATCAGATTTGATTGTGAATAAGATGTTTGTGCATTATTGAACTAAGAGTGAAAAATGCAAAAACCTGTAGAGCTGATTATTTTTGATTGGGATGGAACATTATTTGATTCTGTCGGGCAGATCGTGGCGAGTTTAAAATTTGCTGCACAGCAATTTGCTCAGCCTTTAACCGATGAAGCAGCAAAAAGTATTATTGGTTTGGGCTTGCCTGAAGTGGCACAGGTTTTATTTCCGAATGTACCTGAATTACATACCGATATTTTAAAAAGCTATGGCGATCATTATGTGGAGCATTCCAAGGGTGATCAGTGGTTTGCAGGGGTTTCTGAAATGTTGCATGACTTGAAAAGTCAGAACATTCAGCTTGCTGTGGCAACAGGAAAAAGCCGTCGTGGTTTAGACCGTGTATTGGCGCAGACCCAAAGTCAGGATTTGTTTTGTGTGACCCGTGCGGCAAGTGAAACCAAATCTAAACCTGATCCATTGATGCTGGCAGAAATTTTGCAACATACGGGCGTAGAGGCAGATCGTGCGATTATGGTGGGTGATACGTCTTATGATTTGGAAATGGCGCAAAACATTGCCATGCCTCGTGTAGGCGTGAGCTATGGTGTACATACGCCTGAAACTTTACAGCAGTTTGCACCTTTAACCATCGCTGATGATGTTCAGGCTTTGCATCAGTTTTTGTTACGACAAAATCAGCTTCAAGACGCAATTTAGTCGTCTTGTTATATTTTTAAAATCAAGAATTAATTTCGCCTAGATTTTTGTTTGCTAAGTTCTTGTTTAAAGATTAGGCAAATTAATTCTTTCACATATTTTCTTCTGAATATTTATGCGAATTGATCCGTAAAATACAAAAATTAACGGCAGTTCTTGTGCTTTATTTTGTCGTGCATTTTATTATCTTTTAGTCGTAGAACATCATCTGCTCAAAAATAAATCATGAATTTATTTTCTCTATTGCTGATTATTTTATTTTGAAATTTATAAAATATTTAACTTTTTCTCTATGCAAATAAGCATTTATAGCTTCTAACTATTGCCATACATAAAATAAGTATTGGCACAAAAATGACATTTTCCTGATGCTTAAACTGTTCATAAAAGTACATGTTTTATAGTGAGTTCAGATGCAGTGGAACTGCAAAGATTGGTCTGATTCATGAAAACGGTATTGAGTCCATTTTTGTAGTTTAAGGAAAGATGATGTCGAATTCTGCTGTTGTTAAAACAAGTGTTGAATCGGTTGCCTTGGCACTCCGTGAAGCTGAATTGTCAAAAGTTGCAATTGCACCTGTTCGTCCACAATTGGGTGCTGAAAATGCAGATGTTGATATTGCTTATGCTGTACAAGAAGTTAATACACAACGTGCGCTGAAGGAAGGACGCCGCTTGGTGGGTCGTAAAATTGGCTTAACTTCAATTGCAGTTCAAAAGCAATTAGGCGTAGATCAACCAGATTTTGGCATGCTATTTGCCGATATGGCTTTTGGCGATGGCGAAGCGATTCCCGTAGGTACATTGATTCAGCCTAAAGTTGAAGCTGAAATAGCCTTGATCATCAATAAAGATTTAACCCAAGAAAAACATACCTATGCAGATATTATCAGTGCAACTGAGTATGCTTTGCCTGCGGTGGAAGTGGTTGATAGCCGTATTGAAAATTGGAAAATCTCACTGATTGATACGGTTGCAGATAACGCCTCTTCAGCCGCTTATGTCTTAGGTTCACGTCCTGTAAAACTTGAAAACCTTGATCTTGTAAATTGCAAAATGACCATGAAGCGTGGTGATGAAGTTGTTTCTCAAGGTGTAGGTAAAGCTTGCCTTTCAAATCCACTCAATGCTGCGGTTTGGTTAGCAGATGAAATGGTACGTCGTGGTCGTCCTTTATTAGCAGGTGATATCATTCTCACAGGTGCGCTTGGTCCAATGGCTGTGGCTCATGCAGGTGATGAATTTGTGGTTGAAATTGAGGGCTTTGGTTCAGTGACGGCTACTTTCGCTGCTGAATAAGATGTTTTGAATGAACCGCTTTGATCATCTTTACAGATGGATATTCCTCTTAATAAAGAAGAAAAGTATTTGATAAAAGCGGTTTTTCTTACTATTTGGATTGGTTAAGAGTTTGAACGTCAAATATAAGGAAATAGTGGTAAATTTTCGACCTATAAAAGCAAAAATATTCTTATTAATAAAATAAGTACAGGCAATGTTTCTGTACTTATTTTTTACAATAGTGATGGCAGTTTTAAACTTTAGAAGAAATAACCGACTGCTAAAGCAAACAGTTTATTGATGTCGTTATTGTCTCCTTTGGCAAGCGAATTGGCACTGCTGCCTACAGCAGGGTCGTTTTTACTGATAATGTATTCAGCCTGAATACCAATATCTTTATAGAAGAAATATACCCCTGCATTTAAACGTTCTGAATCAAGATAACCTTGTTGATCTTTATAGTATTTTCCATAAGACAAATAGGGTTTCATTTCAGGAACATGTTTGAATGGTTGTTTGATGGTGTAATTGATTTCATTGAGTAAATATTTACCATCATTGGCAACTTGGTAAGAAAAATCACGTGAACCCATGGTTGAGTCATGTGGAAATAATTGGTCAGCATTATCAACTTTTTGCTCTCCTACCAATACTAACCATTGCCATTGATTATAGTTGGTGGTGGCAAAAATATTATAGGCATCACGGTTGCCGCTTTTTCCTGTGATTTTGTTGTCTAAGTCTGAGTGCCAATAAGATGCGCCAATTTCGGTGTTAAAACCTTGGTCGGGATCAATCTGAAAAGTTTTGCTCAGGCGAGTGACCCACATATTTTTTTCTTCAAGATGTGTACCCTGATCCAATTCATCTGCTTCTACGTAGTTTACCCCATAGCGACTGGAGTCTTTGCTTAAACCTTTATAGTTAGCACCATCTACAGGGTAGTAGCCCAAGGTAAAGTGATAGTCTTGCTGGTTTAAATTGTATTTTAAGCCGATATTTTGCACGTCTTCTAGACCCGTGGCTGAAAAAATCGAGCCATAGTTGGTATTGCCCCACAGACGTCCAAAACCAAACTCAATATCTTGTTGACCTGCTGAAATGCGGCTATTTTCAGAGAGTTTATAACCGACCCATGCATCACGGATATAAATCGCATCACATAAACGATCATACTGATAACAACGCGCATCCATAGAGGCTAGCCAATTCGGATTTTCATAATTTAAAATGACTTTGGTATCAAGAAACTTAATCGTGCCATTTTTCGTACCTTCATTGGCTTGTTCTGCATAATCTTTATAGAGATACGCACCACGAATCGCACCAGAAACATTTAAAGCCCCTGCATCTGTTTTTGCATCACCAAATGTTAAAGCTTCTGCAAATACCTGATTTGCAGTGAATAGCGTTGTCATTAAACCAATAAGTTGAATGGTTTTATTCATCTTAATAAATCCTTTGTTTTAAGATGTTTTAAAGAGGCTTTGTCTGAAAATAGACAAGGGGAGTACGCCCAACTTCACGGATAGAAATTGGGGGCGTGATAGACTGACTTTTAAAATAAGATGGTGTTAAGGCAAACTCACTTTGCTAGAGAGCTTTAGTGTGCTGCTTTCCAGTCGGATTGGACTTTTGCTGCAATGCTAGGATAATTCATGATAAAGCGAACATGTGATTCAACGCCTGTTTTTAGTGTGGCATCATCTACAATAAATTCAGAACTATGGTTTGGCGCCGCTTTGTTCATATCTTCATGTTCAGGTGTCGCACCTAAAAAGACAAATAAAGAAGGCATGATTTTGCCATAGTAAGAAAAGTCTTCACTTGGGCTGGCATTGTTTTCCATTAGATGTAGACGTTCTTTGCCCACTGCGGCTTCTAACGTTGGTGCAGTGAGTTCAGTTAAAGTTTTATCATTGCTCGTAACGCCTGCATACGAAGATAAGTCAATTTCGGCTTTGACATTATTGGCTTGCGCAGTCGAGTTCACGATATTTGGAAGCTGTTTTAAAATGGTCTGACGGATATCTTCATGATTGGTACGAATGGTGCCTGCCATGCTCACTTCATCTGGAATGACATTGCTGACTGTACCACCTGCAATTTGCCCGACACTCACCACACCCATGCCTTTAGTCAAATTTGACTGACGGCTGACTAAGGTTTGTAAGTTGTTGATGACCTGTGCAGCAGTCACAATCGGATCTTTACCTGCCCAAGGCATAGACGCATGCACTTGTTGACCTTTCAGCTTGATACGGAATTCATCAGCACTGTTTAAAATAGCGCCGCCTTTATAGAAAATATTGCCACTTGGCATGCCTGAAATCACATGCATACCAAAAATAACTTCAGGTGCAGGCTGTTTCAAAGCACCATCTGCAATCATTTTACGTGAGCCAATCTGGTCGCCTTGAGTAAAATTGTCGAGGTCTGCTGCACCTTCTTCAGCAGGTTGGAATACAAATATCACTGTACCCGCAAGTTTATCTTTATTTTTAGCGAGCACCTTAGCTGCACTGAGAAGCATAGCAGTATGCGTATCATGTCCACAAGCATGCATAACAGGCTGTTGTTTACCTTGATAAAGTGCTTTGACTTTACTGGCAAAGCTTAAGCCCGTTTTTTCTTCAACAGGTAAGGCATCCATATCTGCTCTTAACGCCATGACTGGACCAGCAAGATCACCTTTTAACACACCAATCACACCTGTTTTAGCATAGCCTGTGCGTACATCTATGCCATAAGATTTAAGTTCTTTTTGGACTAATTTTGAAGTATTGAACTCCATATTACCCAATTCTGGATTTTGATGAATTTGATGACGTAACTGAATGGTTTGAGGTTCAACTTGAAGCGCTGCATCCTTGATCCAATCAGCAAAACTGATCTGATTGACTGAAAATAGGGCAGTAGCTAAGAATAGAGTTTTAAGTCCTTTCATGTGGTTTACGTCCTGTAAATGGTCTTTGAAAAAGTTAGGCAAATTTACAGGTAGGAGACTTTGGATCCAAATACTTTATAGGTATTTTTATATGCACTTGTATAAAAAGTTAACAATTAGAATCTGTTTGGTTGAGTTTTATACCGCTTTGCGTTGGATATATAGAAAAAAAGTTTCTTGTAAACGTTATTCATTATAAAAAAATAAAAGCTTTTTGCTCTGTGAATAAATAACTTAAACAAAAAAACACTAATAGATTTCATATATTGATAATTAGATAGTTGTATTGTGAATGAATTCTTCTAAAAATTTGTACGAGAATCTCTGAGTGAAACTGGCTTGCATAATGAGTTATTGTTAAAACATATTAAAAAAATAGCCAAAAAATGATGATAATTTTTCTCTAAGATATTCGCTCAAAATTCTTATACTGTGGTCTGATTTTTTCTATTTGTCGCATTTTGCATGATGTTGTCATCGATTTTCGTTTTAATTGGAAAAACAACGATGCCTCGTCAATCATTATGGATAGCAATCTGTGCTGCAATCGCAACACTAGGTACAACTGCAACGAATGCAGAATTTATCGACGATAGCCAAGTTCAACTTAAGTTTAAAAACTTCTATTTAGATCGCCAGTATGCAGATCTACCACAAAATAATTGGGGCAGTTGGTCACAGGGTGTGACCTTAGATGCAAAATCTGGTTATCAAGACATTGGGGCAGGCATTCAAGTGGGTGCTGACTTATTGGTACAACATGCAGTTAAACTTAATGGGCGTGATCAAAATGCTGACTGGGTCTTAGCACATGATGGGGAAAAATCACGTGATCATTTTGGTAAAGTTGGCGCAACGTTAAAAGCCAAAGTGTCTCAAACTGAATTAAAAGTGGGTGAAATTTTACCTGTTTCTCCTGTATTGGTTTTTGACCCATCTCGTCAATTACTCACCACATATAGCGGTGCATGGTTAGAATCTAAAGATGTTAAAAATACCAAATTAACTTTGGCATATATAGACAGCATCAATGCGCGTTATGACAACCAGTTTCAAGATTTGAGTTTATTTCCAAATAATAATCCAACCACAGCAAAAGCAGCAGATGGTATGTATATCGCTGGAGTTGATCATCAATTTAGTCCTGAAATTGGCGGCAGTTATTGGTATGCCGATGTTCGTGATCTTTATCAACAGCATTATGTAGGTGCAAGCTATAAAGCAAAACTTTCTGAAAAAGTAAAATTAGACAGCTATGTGCGTTATTTTGACAATTCAGAATCAGGTGACAAGTTGTATGGCACGATTGATAACCAAGCGATTTCTGCAAGTGCCAAAGTGAATTATGCTGCGCATACTTTGGGCTTGGGTTATCAGCAAATGTTTGGTGAAAATGCTTTTCCAACCTTAGCAGGTTGGGTACCACAACCCTATTTGGTGAACTGGGGTGTTGCGACATTTACCAATAAAAATGAAAAGTCTTGGGGTGTGACCTATGGTTATGATTTTTCCGAACTGGGTGCTCAGGGTTTAAATGCCACAGCGATGTATTTCATGGGTTCAAATGCAGAAGTGGCAGGTAAAAAAGATCAGGATTCTGATGAACTCAATGTGATTGTAAATTACACCGTACCTGAAGGGAAAATGAAAGGTCTGGGCTTCCAAGCGATGTATATTGATGTCGATTATGATTGGAAAACAGATTTAAAAGAGTATCGTTTTGCAACAACTTATACTTATCGTTTTTAATTTATCATTTTAAAAAATCGTGCTGTTGAAATAGCGCGATTTTATTTTTTATATTGAATTAAAGTTGTTGTAAAACAAATATTTAAATTATCGTTATTTTGTAGTTTGTCATCGTTAATAAGTATCAGTTTGTGCTTGTGAAGCATGTAATATAAAGCTGTAAATTAGGCAATTTGAATCTGTATAGATGTGTTTTAAATGGATTCAACCCATCGATTAGGCTGTACGAGGAATAAGTATGAGCACTGTGCAAATCCCCGATTATAAAACTGATTCATTCTTTGGTTTAGAAGATAAATGGATTGAAACTGCTGAAGGTGAATTAACGCATTATCATGAAGTGGGGGAAGGTACGCCTATCCTATTTTTACATGGTTCTGGTACGGGTGTTTCTGCCGCTGCAAACTGGTGGTTAAACTTACCACACATTGGTGAGCAAGCACGTTGCATCGCGATTGATACAATTGGTTATGGTCAAACTGTTGTTGCACCAAATACTGCTTATGGTATTCGTGCTTGGGTGGATCATGCTATTCGTACTTTAGATGCTTTAGGTATTGAAAAAACATGGCTCGTTGGAAATTCTCTTGGTGGATGGTTGTCTTTTCAATTGGCACTTGATTATCCTGAGCGTGTACTGGGTATTGTTTCAATGGGTACAGGTGGTGCAAAACAAACTGCTGCCTTGAAAGCACATGCAAACCCTGTTTTGACAGAAGAAGGCATTAAAAAAACTTTATCTATGTTCGTTGTGAACAAAGATTTAATTACAGACGAGTTGGTTAAAGTACGTTATGAGGCTGCAAAAAATGACTATGCTTCTGATCGTTTGATGGAAGTGGTTGGCGCACGTGATCGTGATCGTTTTGATTTCCCACTCGATTTTGAAAAAATGAAAAATATTACAGTGCCTGTATTGTTGATTCATGGTGTGCAAGATGTGGTGATTCCTGTTTCTCGTTCATGGGATATTTTAAATATTGTTCCACATGCAGATGCGCATATTTTCAGTCAGTGTGGTCATTGGTCGCAAGTTGAGAAAGCTGAAGAGTTTAATACGGTAATTAAAGATTATTTAACTGCACGTGGCGTATAAGTATTTTTAATACTTTGTGTGTAGTAAATGGAGGATGGTGAAAGCTGTCCTTTTTTATTGATGGAAGTTAACGTCTTGTAAATAAAATTAGGAGTTTAAATGATGTGAAATATGAGTTTTTAAATAGTAAGTTTATTTGCACTGCCGCATATACCACCGAAAGTTTAGATTTATTTGCGTAGGTAATGCCTTCCTTTTCAGGGATGAAAAGGAACAAAAACCCTTTGTTGGGTGAGGGGTTCGTCCATGAACCTTCACCCAACGGCGACATCCATGTTGCCCTGCGATAGCACCACCAGATTAGGTTAATTCACGTAAAATGCAAAAGCACTAAATATAGGGATTTGAAGGCTTTGAATTGATTGATAGGATAGGAAATAACATTACATTTCATTTAAATAAAACTCGCTGCTACATTAATACAAATCGCTAAAATTGTGGTGTTAAAGCCATAAGCCAAAAGTATATGTAAAATATTTAAAATACGCATTGAACGTGAAGTAATAGAGACATCGGCAGTCTGTGCAGAGGTGCCAATGACATAGCTAAAATATAAAAAGTCAGGATAGGTTGGTTCTGGTGTTTTAGGAAAATCTAAGCCGCCATCTTCATGTCTTGCTATAGCCAAATAAAAATCATGCGCATAATGTATCGCAAATACAGTATGCATAAATAACCACGCAAAAATAATGGTACATATACTTAAGGCTAAATGCCCTGATTTAATCCATCCATGATGAGGTAAATGACTCAGTTCAATCACAATGGCAATAAAACACATAATTAAAGTGAAAAATACCAACAATAAAATGATCCATTTACTGGCATCTTGCTGTTGTGCGCGTTTTAAAATATGGTGACGATCTGTGCGCCATAAGAGACGAATTGTGAAGATTAAATAGCATAAAATAGACACATTCCAACTGAGTAAAATCTGAGTTGACCATGCCCAATGCGTCGTAAAATGTAGAAAAATAAATAAAATTGCAGTGAGTAAAAAGGTGATAAAGAAGTAGAAGCGAGATTGGATCCCAATTTTTATACCTTGCAAGCGATGTTTAATCATGAAAAACCTCATTGCACTATGAGTTTATATTTTTTCTTTACATTTCTTTTAAGGGGTATTTTTACATGCATTAGACTTAAGTTGTAGCTAAAGTACGATATTTTTTATGGATTTTTTATTTTAAGTCGTGGATGAAAAAATAATCAACCTTGAAAATCGTATTTGATGCGAAATAATCGATCCCTTATTCAATTATTTTTGTTTTTATAAAGTGTGAATAAGTTCTCTATTTTATTGGCATCACCATTTTTTAAATAAATAGTCAATGGATGCGTTGATTGGCAGTCAGCTTAAATGCTAATCATCTGTTCGATTAATGTCTAAGTAAAAAACCTTGGTCAGCAGTTCAATAAACTTCTGTACAGAAATAGAACTGGCATTTTTACGATAACTGACATACAAATCAAGATAAGGCAGTTCAACATCTAAAGGACGAATCACCGTATTATTCATGGTGAGTGGTGCAATATAACCAGGAAGAATGGTGCAGCCTAAACCCATCCCAATTGAATTGATATTAAACAAAATATTATCGGCTTTTTGCACGATATTAAATTCAATTCCTTGTGCTTTAGCAAAGTCTAAAATCGCATTGTGTAATGTCCCTGATTGCTCTTCAGCAGGAATGATAAAATCAATACCATTCAATGCTTTAACAGGGATTCGTTCATATTTTGCTAAGGGATGATCTTTAGGTAAGATGAAGATTAAAGGTTCTCTTAAAACAAATTTACTTTCAATTTCATCATTGTGAAAATTATGGCGCGTAAAGGTAACATCAAGCTCACCTTTTTGGATTGCACGCATTTGTTCAAGATTATTTAAACTGAGTAATTCAATTTTTAACTCTGGATTTTGTACACGTAAATTAGGCAATACATAAGGAAAAACTTTCATTTCTGCGACAGGAACAAATCCAATACGCAGCAATTGTTGTTTGGCTTTGGACACTTGGCGTGCCATAGCGATTGCTTTGTCTGCTTGGGCTAAAGTTAAACGTGCTTGTTCAAGAAAAACAGCACCTTCTTCAGTCAGTTCAACCTTACGTTTAGTGCGGTTGAGTAGTCGAACACCGACATCTTCTTCAAGGTCTTTAATCTGTTGGCTTAGAGAGGGTTGGGCGGTATAAAGTTTCAAAGCTGCTTTACTAAAGTTAAGTTCTTCAGCAACAGTAATGAAATATCTAAGGTGTCGTAATTCCATATAACTTTTCCAAAGAGTAATCCAAAAAATGTCTTACTACGAATTCACTTGAGTATAATCTATAAACAACTAAGAGGTGAAGATGATTGCATCATTTAGAAAATAAATGACGAAATCGAAGTGATCAGTCATTTTATATAGAAAAAGCCTAACTCAATAATCCATAAAACATATTAATTAAAACAAAATAAATATTTCCCTAAAAGTGCTCCAAACGGCGATGATTTTTACAAGTTGAGTCAATTTGTGTGTGACCCCACGTTTGTCGCAGGAGAGCTTTCATGAGTGGAAAAATAGATGTGCGTGAAATCGACGCTTTAGTCGATGCACAAAATGGACGTATCTCGCCATCCATTTATACAGATCCAGAATTGTATGAACTCGAACTCGAAAGAGTCTTCGGTCGTACTTGGTTATTCCTTTGCCATGAAAGCCAAATTCCAAAGGCAGGTGATTTTTTCAATACCTACATGGGTGAAGATCCAATTATCGTGGTTCGTCAAAAAGATGGCTCAATCAAAGCATTATTAAACCAATGCCGTCATCGGTCTATGCGTGTGAGTTTTGCAGACTGTGGTAATACACGTGCATTTACTTGCCCATATCATGGTTGGTCATATGGCACAGATGGTTCTTTAAAAGATATTCCATTAGAAGACCGCGCTTTCCCACAAGGTGCATGTAAAGAAAAATGGGGTTTGATTGAAGTCAACCGTGTGAAATCTTACAAAGGCTTAATTTTCGGATGTTGGGATGAAACCACACCAGATTTAGAAGAATACATGGGTGATATCGCTTGGTATTTAGATGGTGTCGTTGACCGTCGTTCAGGTGGGACAGAAATCATTGGCGGTGTACACAAATGGGAAATCGAGTGTAATTGGAAATTTGCTGCTGAACAGTTCGCATCTGACCAATACCATGCTTTGTTCTCACATGCATCTGCGATTCAGGTTTTGGGTGCAAAACCAGATGATGACTCATCTAAAAAATTAGGTGCAGCTCAAACCGCTCGTCCAGTTTGGGAAACAGCAAAAGATGCCATCCAATATGGTTCACGTGGTCATGGTTCAGGCTTTTTCTTCACAGAAAAACCAGATGCAAACGTTTGGGTCGATGGTGAAGTTGCCAACTATTTCCGTGAAACATATGAGGAAGTGAAAGAGCGTTTAGGCGAAGTGCGTGCTTTACGTTTAGCAGGTCACAACACGATGTTCCCAACGATGTCTTGGTTGAACGGTACAGCGACACTTCGTGTCTGGCATCCACGTGGTCCAAATAAAACAGAAGTTTGGGCATTCTGTATTGCAGATGCTGAAGCTTCACAAGAAGTCAAAGAAGCATTTGAGCGTTCAGCAACACGTGCATTCGGTCCTGCAGGTTTTCTTGAGCAAGATGACTCTGAAAACTGGATCGAAATTCAAAAAGTATTACGTGGTTATAAAGCGCGTCAAAACCGTTTAATCATGGAAATGGGTAAAGGGAATGAGAAAGTCCGTGAAGATGGTATTCCGGGGATTACCAACTATATTTTCTCTGAAACAGCAGCGCGTGGGATGTACCGCCGTTGGGCAGATTTACTCATTCATGAAAAATGGGAAGACGTGGAAAAAGCAGCTGACGAATATGAGAAGGAGCTTATGAAATGAGTCAGATCAGTTTAGAACTTCAACATCAAATTAGTCAGTTTCTTTATCGTGAAGCGAAGTTGCTTGATGATTGGAAATTCCGCGATTGGTTAGCTACTTTAGCTGAAGATATTTCTTATACGCTACGTACTACTCCAAATGCACAAACACGTGACCGTCGTCGTTCAGTTGAGCCACCAACAACATGGGTATTTAACGACACTAAAGATTTGCTAGAACGCCGTGTTGCCCGTTTAGAAACGGGGATGGCTTGGGCAGAAGAACCACCTTCACGTACCACACATATGGTGTCAAATGTCATCATTGAAGCCACTGATATTGCAGATGAATACGATGTTTATGTGACGTATTTACTTTACCGCACGCAGAAAGAAAAAGATGTCACCATCTACTGCGGTAAGCGTCACGACAAACTGCGTAAAGTGGAAGATGGCTTAGGATTCCAAATCTTTAATCGTAAGATCATGCTAGATCAAGCAACTTACAACTCACATAACTTGAGTATCTTTTTCTAATGAACAAAATTTTTGTATGCCAAATCGACGAGTTGGATGAAGGCGAAGCACTCAAAGTAGATTGTGGTGTAAATGGCATTGAAGCACTTGCAGTATTCAACAATGGTGGTGATTTCTTTGCGATGAATGACCGTTGTTCACATGGTAATGCGTCGATGTCTGAAGGCTATCTTGAAGATGATGGCACAGTGGAATGTCCGTTACATTCAGCGCGTTTCTGTTTGAAAACAGGTCAAGCACTGTGCTTGCCTGCAACAGATCCAATTCAAACATTCCCTGTGATTGTTGAAGATGGTGCCTTATACGTGGAAATGTCAGGAGAATAAGCATGGGTTGGCTCGAAGGTGAAGTTGCACTGATTACAGGGGGCGGTTCAGGTCTAGGTTTGGCTTTGGTGGAGCGTTTCCTTGCAGAAGGTGCAAAAGTAGCGGTATTACAACGCTCACAAGCTAAAGTGGATGCACTGAATGAGCGCTTTGGTGATCAGATTGTCACTGTCGTCGGCGATGTTGCCAACTTTGTAGATAATGTAAAAGCAGTGAATGCCACCATTGAGCGATTTGGAAAACTGGATTGCTTTATTGGGAATGCAGGGATTTGGGATCACTATGCTGACATCGTCAATATGAGCGGTGAACAGTTGGAAAAAGCCTTTGATGAAATTATGGGCATTAATACCAAATCTTTGATTTTAGGTGCAAAAGCAGCTTTAGATGAGTTGGTCAAATCTGAAGGTTCAATCATTTTTACACTGTCTAACTCTGCACTGTATTCCGCAGGTGGTGGACCAATTTACACAGCATCGAAACATGCAGGTGTAGGTGTGATGAAAGAATTGGCATATGAACTTGCACCGAAAGTGCGTGTTAATGCGGTTGCACCATCAGGTATGAACGTCAATATCAAAGGTGCTGCGTCTTTGGGTCAGGAAAATCTTGGTTTGTTAGATGCACGTGACCCTGAAAAGATTGCACGTGGTATGCCACTGAACTTTTTACCTGAACCTGAAGATATGACAGGTTCATATGTCTTACTTGCATCTCGTGCTAATAACCGACCGCTTACAGGTGTTTTAATTAATGCTGAGTGTGGTTTGGGAATTCGTGGTTTGCGTCAACCACGTGCAGGTTTTTTTGATGAGTGATGGGTTTACTAGATCACTAAAGTAATTTTCAGATTGATTTAGATCAATATTGAGTGTTCCCTCTCCTGTTAGGAGAGGGTTAGGGAGAGGTTTTTTTAGAGCCCCTCATCCTAGCCTTCTCCCGAAAGGAGAAGGAACGCCCGAGACATTTTTAAATATGTCTCAAATTTAAAATCTGAACATTTTATGGTTTACGTAATAAGTCTAATTAATAAATTAAATTCACTTTTGTGTATTAGTTTCCCTCTTTTTAAAATCTGAACAGTATGGCTGTGCAAGAGGGGAGATTAAGAAGTATTGCCACTACTTCTCTTTCGGAGTCCAACATGACCGTTAAACTTATTTGTGCTTCGCATAGCCCATTAATGGAATTTGCTTCACCTGCCGAAAAAGGTCAGGAAGAAGTGGTTCGTGCGACATTTGAAAATTTGGCTGCCGAAGTTCAAGCCTATAATCCGACATTAATCATTTCTTTTGGTCCTGACCATTTTAATGGTTTCTTTTATGACTTGATGCCATCGTTCTGTGTGGGTATACGTGCCACAGCAGCAGGGGATTGGGATTATGGTAAAGACAATGCCAAAATTGATGTGCCTGAACAAACTGCGCTAGGTCTAGTGCGTAAAGTTTTGGATGAAGGGGTCGATGTTGCTTATTCCTATCGTATGCAAGCAGATCATGGTGTGACTCAACCTTTACATTTTTTATGCAATGGGAAACTCGATCGTTATCCAACGATTCCGATTTTTATCAATGGTGCAGCAGCGCCAATGCCAACAACTAAACGTACTTTGGCTTTAGGTCGTGCTGTTGGTCAATTCATTAAATCGCTTAATCTTGAAAATGAGCGTGTTCTTATTTTAGGGACAGGCGGGCTTTCACATGATCCACCAACTCCGCAAATGGGTGCAGTATCACCTGAAGTGGAAGAATTTTTGATTTGTGGTCGCCATCCAACAGCGGAAGCACGCCAAGCACGTCAGGCAAAAATCATTTCAGTAGGTCAGCGTTTGGCAGCAGGTGATAAATCTATTTCAGTACCCTTAAATCCTGAATGGGATGCAAGCCTACTTGAATTATTCAAACATGCTGATTTTGCAAGTATTGAGAAAATGACTGAAGACGATATTCGTAAAGAAGGTGGTCGTGGCGGTCAAGAAGTCCGTTCTTGGATGGCAGCTTTTGCAGCACTTGCTGAATTAGGGCAATACGATATGACGATTCATTGCTATGAAGCGATCAGTGAATGGATTGCAGGTTTTGGCATTGTATCGGCAGAATTAAAAGGTGAATGATATGAGTAACATCGAAACCATCGTCATTGTAGGTGCAGGACAAGCAGGGGCAAGTGCCATCATTGAACTGCGCGCTCATCAATATGAAGGTAAAATCATCCTTGTTGGGGATGAAGCACATTTGCCTTATGAACGTCCACCGCTTTCGAAAGATGTGATCCTTAAACCTGAAGACACCAAAATTGAGATTTTGTCAGAAGAAAAACTGGCGCAGTTGAATGTCGATGTCATTCGTGGCAATGGTGTGGTGAAAATTAATCCTGAAGCGCATAGCATCGAATTGAAAAATGGTGATGTAATTGTCTATGACAAACTACTTCTTGCTACAGGTGGTGCAGCACGTCGTTTACCGAATTTCGATGCATTAGGTAAACACGTTTATACCTTGCGTAATCTTGAAGATTCACAAGCTTTGGTTCCTGTTTTGCAAGCAGGTCGTCGTATCATCTTGATTGGTGGTGGGGTGATTGGTTTAGAACTGGCTTCATCAGCACGTTTCAAAGACTGTCAGGTGACTGTGATTGAAATGGGTTCAATGGTGATGGGACGTTGTTCACCAACTATTCTGAGTGAGTTTCTGCTTGCACAACATCGTCAAAAAGGCATTGACGTCCGTCTTGAAACCAAGATTGCTGGCTGTCAGCTTGATGGTGAAGAAGTTGTGGTCACCCTTGAAAATGGTGAAGAACTTCGTGCAGATGCGGTAGTTTATGGTATTGGGATTATTCCAAATGCACAGCTTGCAATTGATGCAAACTTAAACGTCGATTTTGCCATTCAAGTCAATGAAAACTGTCAAACTTCACATCCTGATATTTATGCGGCAGGCGATGTGGCGACTCAGTTACGTGCCAATGGTCAATATGCTCGTGTGGAAACTTGGGAAAATGCTAATCTACAAGCAGGTATTTTTGCCCGTCATGTGATGAATGTTGAACATCCCATACCAAATCCTGCATGGTTCTGGACAGACCAATTGGAGATTAATTTCCAATTTGTTGGTGATATGGCTGCATCGCAATGGCATATTCGTGGTGAAATGGATGTTGCTCAAGGTTCTGAAAATTCTTTTGTGATGTTTGGTGTCAGTGACAGTCAAATCGTTGCTGGAATTACAGTAAATGCTGCTAAAGATATGCGTCATCTCAAAAAGTTGATCAGTAAAAAATCAGTATTTGAGATGGAAAAATATCTCGATTTAACACAAGACTTACGTAAACTGGTTAAATAAAATTTAATTTTGACGCCATTTAGCCCAAGTTTAAACTTGGGCTTTTTTATGTTTTGAGAAAGATGCATGCTAAAGCAACAGGCAAAGATGAAAAACAACAAAAAATAAAGGAAAACTACAAGTAAGTAAGACAATATGGCTTAAAATACAGATAAAAATCAAATGACTGTATTTGATGATAAAAATTAGGACAATAAATGTCAGATTCAAATAAAATTGTTGTATATGCAGCACTTCTTGGTAATCTTGTGATTGCTTTAGTGAAGTTTATTGCTGCTTATATAACAAATAGTTCTGCAATGTTGAGTGAAGCAATTCATTCTGTTGTAGATACTTTAAATGAAGTTTTACTTTTATATGGCATCAAAAAATCGCAACAACCAGCAAATGCAAAGCATCCTTTTGGATATGGGCGAGAGCTTTATTTTTGGGCATTTATTGTTTCTTTATTGGTTTTTGCATTAGGTGCGGTTGTTTCTATTTATCAAGGCATTCAACATGTTTTGCATCCTGAGGAAATGACGTCACCTTATGTGAATTATATTGTCTTGGGTGTTGCTATTCTTTGTGAGGGAAGTTCTTGGTTTGTTGCCTTACGATCTTTTAAAAAACTAAAAGGTAATATGGGGTACTTCGAAGCATTTAGACGAAGTAAAGATCCGACGACATTTACTGTACTTTTTGAAGATTCTGCTGCATTAATAGGTTTATTCATTGCATTGGTCGGGATATTCTTAGCACATCAACTGAATATGCCTATTCTTGATGGAATTTCGTCCATTTTGATTGGGATTGTTTTGGCAGTTTCAGCATTGTTATTGGCAAGAGAAACTAAAGGATTACTTTTAGGTGAAATTGCTGATCCACAATTGCGTCAAAATGTGTTAAAAGTGGCGAAGGAAGATCCAGCTGTACATTATGCGAATGGCGTTTTGACTGAACAAATGGGAGCACACCAAGTGATTGCTTCACTCAGTTTGGAATTTAAAGATAATTTAACTTCAGATGAAATAGAAGCTTGTGTTAATCGTATTGAAACCAAGATTAAACACATTCATCCTGAAATTATTGCGTTATTTATTAAACCGCAAACACAACAAATGTGGTTAGAAAGAATGAAAGGGCGTTTAGAGTCGTAATGTCAAAAGAGATTGAACAGGATCCAATTGAAGATCGTACTTTACAAACTTCGGAAGTTGTTACAACTGTAACGACCAAACAACTCCATTATCGTTTAGTGACTGAAACATGTTTAGCACATACATGGTATAGACCTGTATTTAGAGTTCTTGCTTCAGATCATCATAATGGTGAGAAATTTTTTAATCCTGTCCGTAGACCTGAAGGTAATCGGCGTTGGGATTTAGTGAAATGGCTCAGCACTCGAAAGTCTTCAACGTGGAACGTAGATTCAGCGAAAGAAGCTGCTGAGTTTTATGCAACACCACGTGCTTTACCACAAAATAGACCCAATGCACCTGAAAATGATTGGCAAGTTTGGTTTGTTGGGCATGCAACGGTTTTATTACAAATTGGACCTTATAACTTTTTAACCGATCCTGTTTGGGCAGACCATGTTAGTCCAAAGCAAGGACGTGGTCCAAAACGTGTTATTCCAATGGGAATTGCATTAGAGCATTTACCTACAATTCATGCAGTATTGTTGAGTCATAATCATTATGACCATATGGACTTGGCAAGTTTGCGTTGGTTGCATAATAAATTTGCAATGCCAATTTATACGGGTTTAGGCAATAGTCATTATTTACCCGATGATTGGCATGTGATTGAAATGGATTGGTGGCAATCGGCACTCTTTAGAAATTTAAAAATCGTTTATACACCTGCACAACATGGTTCAGGACGAGGTCTACGTGATCAAAATGCTGCATTATGGGGTGGTTTTTCGATCGTATCGCAACATGGTCATTTTTTCTTTGCGGGTGATACAGGTTATTCCTCTCATTTTAAAGAGATTCAGAAGCGTTTAGGTACACCACGTATTGCTTTGATTCCAATCGGTGCTTATGAGCCGCGAGAGTTGATGCGTTATATGCACATGAATCCGCAGGATGCTTTTCAAGCACATATTGATTTACAGTCTAAACGTTCTTTAGCGATCCATTATCGAACATTTCAGTTAACCGATGAAAGTCGAGAACAACCTGAGCAAGACCTACAAAATGCAATGAAAAACTCATCGAAATTGATGAATCCATTCTATTGTATTAAAGAGGGTCGTAAATTAATTGTCTAAATAAATACTGGTAATAAAAGTAGCTAAATCATGATCTTGATAATTCAGGAATAGATTGCAATACATGAATTAGAACAGATGATTTACTACTTTTGTTGCCTTTTAAATCAATCATTGCAAAATCGAATGATAAACTCATTCAGATTTTTTGTATTTTTAAGACTTGAATTGCTACGAGAGAAAGTGTAGCCATCGCAACATTCATTACAAAAGGATTAAATGCAGCGGTAAAATATAAGGGATGGACAATAACCACAAAAATACTTAAGCCTAGCATTGCAAATAAATTTAAATAATGTAATGAAATTAATAATTTATTTTTGAATAAAAGAAAGCAGAGTCCAAATAATATTTCACCAAGTCCCACGATGTTGATTAAAAAAAACATGATTTGTTCAGGCAGAGAAAATATTGCCCAAAAACGCTGTTCATCAACAGATTTAGCAATGATTTTAGGAACCAGCCCTTGATAGATCCATAAAATTGCTAAACCCAAATGTAGTGTTAACAGTATATTTTTAATTTTCTTTTCTATTTGCATAAATAACGTTTTCCAAAAAATGCTGCTGATTTTCGGCACAAGGAAGTATACAGTCATTTGTTGTACCAAAAATTTGATAACGATTTAGTGCAACACGACGATATAAAAAATCTCGAAATGGGCGTGGCATAAAATAGCCTGCTCGCATCAAAGAAAAAGGCAAACCTAAAGACTGCATGACTTTGAGTAATGCCGTTGATTCGATATAACGTTGCCCATGATGAATAACGACCATCGTTGAGTAGTCAGTTGTCGACATCCCATAATATTTTAAAATGGCTTCCCCTAGAGGCGATTGAACCGAAGCAAGTTTAAAATAAGCAGCATGGTCATATTGAATAAGAAATTTTGCCCAATGATTACAAATGACGCAGATTGCATCAAACAGAATAATATTGTGCTGCTCGATGATATTGGCAATTTGATGTGAATCAAAACTTAGCGATTTATTGTTATACATAGATTAAGTTTCAGAGACTTTTTTAAAATATAACTGATTTATTGATCATAGAAAATTTATATTGGAAAAATCGAAAATAACATTCGAATTTAAAAAATATTCAGTGTAATTGTGTAACATAAAATAAAAAAAAGCTATCCCTTTGAAAATAAAAAAGTCATTTATTTTTAATATTTTAAATAGGATTATCCGATTGTTTTAATTCGTTAAATTTGCTGTAATTTATCAAAAAAAACAGCTATGTTCTTAGGGGTAAACTATTCAACAAAACTTGCTTTATCTCTTTATTTTATAATTGTATGCGGAGAATAATTATGGATAACAACACGCCAGCTTCAGGTTGCCCATTTCATCAGGCAGGTGGACAAACCAGCGTAGCCAGCACCGACAATACTGATTGGTGGCCGAATGCACTGAATTTAGACATTCTTTCACAACACGATACTAAAACCAATCCGCTTGATCCTGATTTTGACTATGCCAAAGCATTCAAATCACTAGATCTAGAAGCAGTTAAACAAGATTTAAGAGAACTCATCAACAGCAGTCAAGACTGGTGGCCATCTGATTATGGTAGCTATATTGGTATGTTTGTACGTACTGCATGGCACTTGGCAGGTTCATACCGTAAACAAGATGGTCGTGGTGGCGCAAATACTGGTAACCAACGTTTTGCACCATTGAACAGTTGGCCTGACAACGTCAATACCGATAAAGGTCGTCGTTTACTTTGGCCAATCAAGAAAAAATACGGCAATAAACTGTCTTGGGGTGACCTGATTGTATTGGCAGGTACGGTGTCTTATGAAGTTGCGGGCTTAAAAACTTTTGGTTTCGGTGGTGGTCGTCTGGACATTTGGGCACCTGAAAAAGACATTTATTGGGGTGAAGAGCGTCAGTGGCTGGCGCCAACCAAAGAACGTTATAAAGATGATCAGGATCGCTCATCTTTAGACAATCCACTTGCCGCAGTGCAAATGGGTTTAATCTATGTGAACCCTGAAGGTGTGGATGGCGTCCAGGATCCATTACGTACCGCGCAGGACATGCGTGTGACCTTTGACCGTATGGGTATGGATGATGAAGAAACTGTTGCATTAACAGTAGGTGGTCATACCGTTGGTAAGGCACATGGTAATGGTAAGGCGGAAAATCTTGGCGCAGATGTTGAAAGCGCAGATGTCGAATTTCAGGGCTTAGGCTGGCACAACTCAGAAGGCACGGGCAATGCAGGCAATACCATGGTCAGTGGTCTTGAAGGTGCTTGGACAACGCATCCTGACAAATGGGATAATGAATTTTTATATTTATTGTTTACTTACGAATGGGAAAAAACCCTCAGCCCTGCGGGTGCAAAACAATGGGAACCTGTGAACATCAAAGAGGAAGATAAACCTGTTGATGCACACAACCCAAATGTACGCCGTAACCCAATGATGACAGATGCCGATATGGCACTGAAATTTGACCCTGCATACCGCAAAATTGCAGAAGATTTCTATCACAACCCTGACAAACTGGCTGATGTATTTGCCCGTGCATGGTTCAAACTGACGCATCGTGATATGGGACCAAAAACCCGTTACTTAGGTGCTGACGTTCCTGCTGAAGATTTAATCTGGCAAGATCCAATTCCAAAAGCAGACTATACCTTGTCTGATGTCGATGTAGCGAATATTAAAGCCAAATTATTGAATAGTGGATTAACGTCTGCTGAACTGATTGCAACGGCTTGGGACAGTGCACGTACTTTCCGTGGTTCGGACTATCGTGGTGGTGCAAATGGTGCTCGTATCCGTCTTGCTCCACAAAAAGACTGGGAAGGCAATGAGCCTGCACGTTTAGCCAAAGTTCTGGCGAAACTTGAAGAAATTCAGGGCACATTGGTTAAAAAAGTCAGCATTGCAGACCTGATTGTTTTGGGTGGTACAGCAGCCGTTGAGAAAGCAGCACAAGATGCAGGTGTGAACGTCAAAGTTCCATTCCTTGCAGGGCGTGGTGATGCGACTCAGGAACAAACGGATGCGTATTCGTTTGAAGACTTTGAGCCTAAAGCGGACGGTTTCCGTAACTTTGTAAAAGCAGAATATGCCGTTCAGCCTGAAGAATTATTGTTGGATCGTGCGCAATTGCTTGGTTTAACTGCTCCTGAAATGACGGTGTTGATTGGTGGTTTACGTGTACTTGGCGCGAACTATGCTGACTCGAAACATGGCGTGTTTACCGATAAAGTAGGCGTACTTAGCAATGATTTCTTTGTGACATTGACTGATATGTCATATAACTGGAAACCAACAGGCAAGAACTCTTATAACATCGTAAGCCGTGCGACAGGCGAAACGAAGTACACAGCAACGCGTGTAGACCTTGTGTTTGGTTCGAACTCAATTCTGCGTTCTTATGCTGAAGTGTATGCTCAGGATGATAACAAAGAGAAGTTTGTCAAAGACTTTGTAGCGGCATGGACGAAGGTGATGAATGCGGACCGTTTTGATGTGAAGTAATTCATTTAATATTTAAAGAAACCGCCTGAGGGCGGTTTTTTTTGTGGGACAATAAAATTTCAACGTGTGTAAGTTAAGCTTTTTATTGTGTTTAAGTTTTTGAAATAAAATAAATAGCTTCTGCATTTTGCATAAGGTGTATTATGTTAATTTTAGGAAATCTTAATGACATTAAATATTCCTTTACGCTCAAGAAAATTACTTGAACTGCTAACTCTAATAACATTCACTTTATGAAAGGAGATCTTTGATGTTCTACCATGTTGCTATTCTTGAAAATGGTGAAGGTGGCTTCCCTTTTAAACTTTGTGAAACAGACAAAACGTCACTTGATGATATAAAAAAATATATTATTGAACCTTATTTAGTCGAGCAAACAGTCTATATTGACGGAAAGTTTATAGATTATAAAAATATTAAAAAATTACAAGTTTTTGAATCACAGAAATCAGCATCAACGTTAGCAGATGAAGAACAAAGTAAAGTACCTGATTATATAGTTGGATTATATTATAATGCTGATTGCGTACTAAGTGATTTCTATATGAAAGATATAACCAACTCATTGCTATTTAAATGAAAATTTAGAGCCTGTACATTTTTTATATATCGAAACTGTGTTTTCATAATTTTAACGAAGGTTTGTCCCTAACATTTGGATATGTCTAGGCTTACTCTTATTTAACATAATGGCATTATTTAGGGTATTTTTATTTAAAATCAAATGCTTATATTTTAAAAGCCGCCATTAATTCGTAAAAAGGCGACTTGAAAACAAATCGCTTTCTTTTTAAGTTGTTTTGGTCTCTTTTACGAATAAAAACGATATATTTATTTACAAATCTAATGTGAGCTAATCTAAATTTTTCAGAATACAGACCACATCCCCCTTCAAAACCTGCCAATCCTTAAACTCAGGTTCAATCAGCAAGGTCTGGGAAATAAAACCATAACAAATCCTTTGAATATTCAGGCTGATACGTTGCAATTGCTTATCATCCTGTACAAAAGGCGCAAGAATACTGCGCCACATCTGCACCATCATGGCATAACTTTTCTGATAAATTTCAATACTCGAAATCTGCCGTTCCAACAAAAAAGACTGCGCCCATAAAAACTGCTGCGCTTGCATTTCTTGTAACTGAAAATGAATCACTTGCTCTAAATAATCACCCAACACTAAATTTGTGGATAACTCATACAGACTTTGTGCATAACTCTGAACTGTTTCAGCATTGGTTTTTACCTGCTGATGAATCAGCAAAGCAATCAAATCTTCCTTTTTGGAAAAATACTCATAAAACGTCCCCAAACCCACACCCGCAAGCTCGGTGATTTCCCGAATGGTAATTTCATGCGCTGTATGTTCATGCAAAAGCCGAACAAAACTTTCCATCAGCGCTTCTTGAGTCATACGCGCCCTTGATTGACGGGGCTTACGCCGTACATTGATGCTTGCTAAAGCCATAGAAATAATCCGAACACCCGTGCAGGAGTTTTCTTCTATACTGAATGTAATCGGACAAAACAACAAGACAGGAGTTGAAAATGAATACAGCACAAACTCAGGCAATCACAGCATGGCAAACTCACGAGATCAATAATCAGTTTGATGAACTGCAAAACTACAATTTATTCAGCACAGATCAGGTTTTACAGGAAATTTTGCAACGCTATGGCAGTCAGGATCAACAAACACTGACTGAACTGGCACAGATTGCAGGTTCAACTGAATATTATCAATATGCAGATTTAGCCAATCGTCATACACCTGAACTGCATAGCTTTGATGCCCGAGGTCGCCGTAAAGATTTTCTAGAGTTTCATCCTGCATGGCATAAATGGATGGGACTAAATCGCCAATTTAATACCCACGCACATCCATTTAACCATCCAAAATCTCCTTCAAAATGGGTGGATTGGGCAGCACGTTTCTTTCTGAGTGGACAGGTAGAATGTGGAAATTTATGCCCCAACTCGATGACTTTAGGCAGTATTCCACTGCTTCAAAATGAACCTGAACTGTGGGCAAAAGTCGGACAAAAATTACTATCGACTGAATATGATGAACGAGATGTGCCTATTGCTCAGAAGAAATCCATTTGGATGGGCATGGGCATGACCGAAAAGCAGGGCGGTTCAGATGTCCGTGCCAATGAAACTTTTGCTGTGCCTGTGGCTGAATCAGGGCGTGGCAAAGCCTATTTACTGACAGGGCATAAATGGTTTTTCTCTGCGCCAATGTGTGATGCACACTTGGTTGTAGCAAAAACTGAACACGATGGTTTGGCGTGTTTCTTTGTGCCACGTTGGTTGGAAGATGGCACCAAGAACAACATTCACATACAGCGCCTAAAAGATAAAGTTGGTAATCGCAGTAATTCAAGCTCGGAAGTTGAATTTAAAAATGCGTGGGGCATTATGATTGGTGAGGCAGGGCGAGGCATTCCGACCATTATTGAAATGGCGAATTATACCCGTTTAACCTGTTCTGTCGGTTCGAGTGCGATGCTGCGTCAGGCGTTGGTACAGTGCATCGCCTATACCCGTCAGCGCAAAGCTTTTGGTAAGCATTTAGCTGAACAGCCTTTAATGCAAGCAGTACTTGCCGATTTGGCTCTGGAAACTGAAGCGGCAATGCAACTCAGTTTTCATCTTGCACATTGTTATGAGCATGATGATGCCTTGTCACAGGCTTGGAAACGCATCATGACCCCTGCAGCGAAGTTTTGGGTGTGTAAACGTACCGTTGAACTGACGGGTGAAATGATGGAAGTCTTTGGTGGCAATGGTTATGTCGATACAGGCATCATGGCACGTATTTTTAAAGAAGCGCCTGTAAATACCATTTGGGAGGGTTCGGGCAATGTCATGTGTCTGGACGTGTTACGTGCCATTCAGCGGGATCGTGAATCTATAGAAGTGTTGTTCAAATCTTTTGCCGAAGTCGCTTCTCAGGATGCAGTTTTACAAAATGAATTACAGAATTTATTTAAATTGTTCAGCAGTTTACAAGCATATGAATTGCAGTTTATGGCACGTAGTTTGGTCAGTCGTTTGGTGATTCTTGCTCAGGCAATTTTACTGAAACAGTATGCGCCTGATTTTGTGGCAAATGCATTTATTCAAACCCGTTATAGTGAATTTCATGGGCGTGTGGTGGGTATGGTAGATGCGAAAACTGTAGATGTGGAAAGGTTGTTGGAAAGAGCTTTGGCTGCCTAAACATCTAGAGATTCAAAACAGATCAGTTTTAAACACGAAGGTCATCATTTTATGATGACCTTCATTTTAAGCGTTTTGATTAAGATTCAAGCTTGGAAAAGTAATCGCAATTACTTTTGTTTTTTTAGCTTTTTTTGGAGCTTTTTCAATTTACCTTCGTGTTTTGAAATTTTGTCCAAACGTGCTTTGATTTTTTTCTTTAAAGATTTAACTTGCTTTGACATCATGTTACTCCTTCGATTGAGGATCCGTTGGCTGATGTTTTTTGATAAAACTACGGATAAATTTTCTTAATTCACGTGCTGCACTGGTGTCCAGATGCTCACAGAGCTGTAAAAACTCATCGCGCTCAGCACTGTTAATGCGAATTAAGAGCTGTCCATCTTTTTTATTCACCTTTGTTTTTTTGGGTAATTCAGCCATAACGTTTTTATCCCCAAAGGTGATGATCAAAAATGTATATACAATATATATATGTTTTAAGAATAAAGCAAATTTATCTTGTTGAAAATATTTAATAATTTTTTATTTTTATGATTTTGTTTGTAATAATTTGTACGATATTTCTCTAATAGCTTGTTATGGCAGTATTTATTTTAAATTTATAAGATCGCTAAAAATTTAAAATTGGAAAACCTAGAAAAGGTTTAATTTCTTTAAGTACAAACATACTTTGCATTTCTTTAATACCTGGCAAACGACGAATAATTGACATTGAAAATTCAGCATAGGTGTCTAAGTCAGGTGATACAACTTGTAAAAGAAAATCAGCATCACCACCAATGCTATAACATGCCACTACATGTTCTAAAGCAGTCACTTCTTCTTCAAATTTTTTGGCTTCTTTTTCACTATGGCTATCAATAGAAACACGTATAAAAACCATAACCCCTAAGCCAATTTTTTTACGGTCTAACAATACACCATACCCTTTGATGATGCTTGTATCTTCCAAATGTTTCACTCTGCGCCAACATGGGGAAGCAGACATTCCGATATTTTCAGCGAGTTCGGCATTGGAAATACGAGAATCACGTTGTAATAACGCTAAAATTTTAGAGTCAGTTTTATCTATGGATTTTTGGGTCATTTTTGTCTTTAAAAGCTATATTAAAGGTCATTTATACCTTTTTTGTTGTAATTTTGGAAATAAATAGAAGAGCTTTACCTGTATTTTTCGCAAAAAATAAGATGGTTTATCTAAGATCATTTTAGGTTGTGACGCTGATGCAAGATTTCACTCAATTTTTTATGTATTTCTTCACTTTAGCTATTGCTGCTTTATTACCAGGACCTGGTATGACAGGCTTAATGTTTAAAACTTTTATTCAAGGTTATCAAAAAGCATCGTTGATGCTTCTAGGGCTTATCACAAGTGATGTTCTATTTTTGCTAAGTTCTATTTTTTTAATTGATTATATTCATAAGCTTAGTCCAAACTTTTCATTTTATATGATATTTCTTTGCAGTTTTTACTTATTATATTTGTCCTATCAATATTGGAATTTTGAAGATAATTTATTCAATGATCAAACTCAAATTTTAGATATAAAGAATTCATTTTCAGCATACCGAGAAGGTTTGTTTATTACCTTAAGTAATCCTAAAACGATCTCTTTTTATCTCGCTTTAGTGCCGACAGTTTTTGGCTCACAGTCCTTAAAAGAAAAAAGTATTGTTTTGATTGGACTTACGGTTTTGACTTTATTGATGATTGGAAGTGTATATATTTTTGCAGCCTTAAAAATTAAAAAACTTTTAAATAATATATGGATGCAGCAAATTTTATTAAAAGGATTGGCTTTTCTGATGTGTTTTTTGGCATTAGGTATGTTATACAAAGAATTGCTTGTATTTATTGTGTGATAGGACAGAAATTTTAGATAAATCCGCTTGTATTTTGCACAAAAAAGCGCATTATATGCTTCACATCATGCTGATGTTTTTAATATAAAAGGTAAAATCAAATGGCGAAGAAAAAAGCTACGCCAGAAGTTGTGATTCACAACTTTGTGGCAAAACACATGAACGATTTTAACAAAAGCCAGACTTTTGTAGATCGAAAGAAAAATGAAAAACGTGGTTATTCTAAACACAAAAAAGGTCGATATTCTGATGATTATCGACCTTTTTACTTTTTAGCTTGTGCTTAGTTTTTAACTATAACTGACCACACGTGTTGTACTTTTAATTAAATCATCTAGACCATGCGTCTTAAAATAATATTCAAGTAAGCTTTTGACCATTAACGGATTATTCATTTTTAAGGCTTGTTCAAGTAGCTCTTTAGCATCAGGCATTGGTACATGACAAATTGCCTTACGTACCCGTAGAATATTACTCGAACTCATTGATAAAGTATTAAAACCCATTGCCATGAGTAAAATCGCATTTAATGGATCGCCCGCCATTTCGCCACAAATACTGACAGGTTTATCATACTTGTGACATTCTTGAACTAAACGAGTCAGTGCACGTAATACAGCAGGATGTGCATGAGAATAGACATTCGCGACACGAGGATTATTACGATCGACTGCCAATAAGTACTGTGTTAAATCATTTGAACCCACAGAAAAGAAGTCAACCAAAGGCGCAAATTCGTCAATTTGTAAAAGTACACTTGGAACTTCTACCATAATACCAATTTTAGGTTTGGTAATTTTGACTTGTTCTTCTTCTTGCACTGCATGCCAATCACGGTCTAATAAATATAAAGCTTCTTCAACTTCACTGACACTTGTGACCATCGGCAGTAAAATATGTAAGTTATTTAAACCAATACTGGCTTTGAGCATGGCACGAATTTGTGAAGAAAAAATTTCAGGATGATCAAGGGTAAACCGAATACCACGCCAACCTAATGCTGAATTTTCTTCTTCAATCGAGAAATAAGGTAAGTCTTTATCAGCACCAATGTCGAGGGTACGCATTACAACAGGTTTGTTGGCAAAGTGGCTGAGTTGTTGACGATAAATAGCACGTTGTTCTTCTTCACCTGGGAAGCGTTCACGTAACATAAATGGAATCTCAGAACGGTATAATCCAACGCCTTTAGCACCACGTTGTACACCTCGCACGACATCAATCATCAAACCTGTGTTGACATAGAGATTGACTGCAACACCATCGGGCGTGATTGCATCTTTGGTTTCATATTGTTTTAAATCTTTTGCAATTTGTTCTTCTTCTTTTTGAATTTCTTTATAACGTGCGCGCAAACGACGTGGTGGATTGATAAAAACACGTCCTTGATGCGCATCAACAATCATTTCTACATCATCGAGTGCATTTACTGGCAGCTCAGTCACACCAACCACAGTTGGAATGCCAAGTGCGCGCGCGACAATCACCATATGGGAGTTCATTGCACCTTCAGTGGTGACAATGGCAGCAATTTTATCAACTGGCAGTTCAACCAATGCCGCAGTAGAAATTTCATCCCCAATGAGAATGCTTTCATCTGTGAGTTCACGATGACTCGCATCAGCTTCTTGTAAATAAGCTAAAATACGGCGACCTAAATCTTTTAAATCTGAGACACGTTCACGTAAATAGTCATCTTCCATTTGTGCAAAAAGTGCAATATGTTTGTCGATGACAATACGCACAGCACCTTGTGCCCAGTTACCATCACGAATTTCTGTTTTAATCTCAGACGGTAATGCATTTTCATCAAGCATACGTAAAAACACACTAAATAAAGCACGTTCTTCTGCCATTAAAGCATCTTGCATTTTGTCATCTAAAGACTGAATTTCATGACGTACAGATGCAATTGCATGATCTAAAAGTTGTAATTCTTCACTAATATCATCAGCTTCACGGTCAGGTACTGCTGCTAAATCTGCTGGAGGATATAAAATGACAGCACGACCAATAGCAATACCTCCTGACCCAGAAATACCTTGAAAAGTTTTATAGGTGGGTGCGCTATTGGGTTTACGAAAAACATCAATATTCCCTACAGCATGAGCATGGGCAATGACACCAGACAATTGGGCGCAGAGGGTAACAAGAAAAGATTCAGCAGCTTCACTAAAATCTTGTGGTTCTTTATTTTGAACCACCATCACACCCATTACCTTACGGCGGTACATCACAGGTACACCAAGGAAGGAATTATAGATTTCCTCACCTGTTTCAGGAAAATAGGCAAAACGTTCATGCTTAAATGCGTTGTCTAAATTGACGATTTCCTCACGTTGCCCAACTAAGCCAACCAAACCTTCACTGGTATGTAAAGATACTGTTCCAACAGAGTTTGGATTTAGCCCTTTGGTTGCCATGAGCACAAAACGTTGATTACGCTCATCCAATAAATAAATGGAGCAGACATCCACGTGCATGGCTTCAGAAACTTGATTGACCATAATTTCTAAAGATTCATGCAAGCTGACAGAGGTATTAATCTCTTGGACAATACGTCTTAGCGTGTCTAGTTGCATGTTTGACATGAATATAAGCTCCTTAAATTAAGATGGTGCTTGAGTTGCAAGATGACCCATTATTTATAGCAGTACCTCTCTGAAAAATCATTTACATTTTTATGGCATTTTCAGGTGAATACTGTGGCATTTGCATACACAACTCCATCATTGCTTTACGATAAACATCACGTTTAAAATTCACCACTTGTCCAAGTGGATACCAATAGCTGACCCATTGCCATTGATCAAACTCTGGTGGATCAGATAGATTCAACTGAATATGTTTCGTTGACGCTACCAATTTTAATAAAAACCATTTTTGCTTTTGTCCAATACATACAGGATCGGAGTCCGATCTAATGTATCGAAGTGGCAAACGATAATGCAGCCAACCCTCGGTTTGCGCAATTATTTGGACATGCTCAGGTAAGAGACCCACTTCCTCATGAAGTTCTCTAAAAAGTGCTTGTTCGGGAGTTTCTCCAAACTGGATACCTCCTTGAGGAAATTGCCATGCATTGTGACCAATGCGCTTTGCCCATAAGACTTGTCCAATATCATTTGCCAAAATGATCCCGACGTTGGGTCGGAAACCTTCTGAATCGATCATTTGGCTACCTAAAAATTGTGAATTTCATTGACTTTGTATATGGGGATATTTAGTTTTTTATCCAACTCGACAAAGTCAAAGTAATAATGTTGTAAAATTGCTATGATCTTAACGAATTTCTATCGACAAGCGGAGATAGATTTACATTTTTTTTCTTAAATTTCAGTTTGCACGAGTATTTTCATGAAATTGGCGTTGTTTGACCTAGATCACACCTTATTAAATACCGACTCTGACCATTCTTGGGGTGAGTTTTTAGTCAATGAAGGCTTGGTTGACCCGATTCGACACCGAGCAATGAACGATAAATTTTATGAAGATTATAAAGCAGGGCAGCTCGACCCAATTGCTTATAATGAATTTGTTTTTGAGTTTTTAACACAACATGACCATGATTATTTGACCGAGTTGCACCAGTTATTTATGCAAAAAGTCATTCGCCCACAAATGCGCCCTCAAGGCTTTGAAGCAATTCAAAGACATAAAGAGGCAGGGCATGAGTTGGTTGGGATTACGGCAACTTCGGACTTTATTACTGCACCGATTTTTCGTGAGTTTGGAATCACGGAAATTATTGCCACTAATGCTGAAGTAAAAGATGGAAAATACACGGGAAAAGTCATCAATATTCCGTGTTATCAAAAGGGTAAATTGGCACGTTTAGATCAATGGTTAGAAGGACGTGATGTCACTGAATCTTGGGCATATTCAGACTCAATCAATGACCGTTTCTTGTTGGAATATGCTGATCATGCTTATGCGATTAATCCAGATGATCGTCTTGAAGCACTTGCTAAAGAGCAAGGTTGGGAAATTCAAGACTGGTCGATTTGATTGATGCCGTTTTTAGATAAATGACAGCACTTCGGTGCTGTTTTTTATTAGTCATATTTTGCAAATAATCAACATTGTGAGTATATCGCGTCTATGTCTTAACTTTGTAAATATTTTCATATATTTAAGATTTGATACTTCACTTTAAAATTAAAAATGTTATGTTGAAATGAGAAGTTTTAAAACTATTTGGAGAAAATAAAATGAGCCAAACACGTCCAAGAATGACCAATTTATTTGAACAATTGGGTTTAGACTCAAGCGAAGCGGGAATTGCAACATTTATAGAAACACATCAGTTAGATGCAGATACATTTTTGACTAAAGCTGATTTTTGGACGGAATCACAACGTCAATTTTTAGCTGAAAAACTCAGTTCAGATGGTGAATGGGCAACGATTGTTGATCAGTTAAATGAATCATTACATGAAGACTCAGTAAAATAGAACGAAACGATATATTTTTTAAAAAAGCTCTCCTCGCTAAACTAAGGAGAGCTTTTTTATTTATTTCATCATTTCAATGAGTTCTAAAACAGCAAGAGATTGACTACGTGCAGGATGCCAAACCATTCCTAATTGGCGATACATATTGACAGGTATATCAAGCTGTTTAAGGTCAGGGTTTAATAAAGTTTTGGGCAATACAGACCAACCTAAACCTATGGATACAAGCATACGAATGGCTTCGAGCGTGTTATTACTCATGGTAATTTTTGGTTTTAATCCTTGTTTTTCAAACTCAGCTAAAGTGATTTGACTGGTATATGTTTGGGAAGCAGGAATTAAACTTGAATATTCAATTAAGTCTTCAAGTGTTAGATTTTCTTTTTGTGCTAAAGGATGAAATGGTGCAACGACAAAAACCAAAGGGTCATTCCAAATTTTCACATATTTTAGGCGTTCATCACCTTGTGGCGGTAAAGTGAGAAAGGCAAGTTCTAAGTCACCTGCTAAGACTTGTTCATGTGCTTGTTCTGAGTCTACAAAATGCACATCTAAAGTCACATTTGGAAAATCTTGTACATATTTTTTGAGATGTATTGGTAGGTGATGCAAACCAATATGATGGCTCGTGCCAATTTTTAACTTCCCTTGTACTTGCCCTTGTTCGTGACTGAGTGTGTGATGAATATCACCTAGTTCATTTAACCAATTTTTAACTTTAGGAAGCAATGAGTTGGCGGCATGAGTTGCTTGTACGCCACGACCTGCGGACTCAAAAAGTTTGACACCAAAATAATCTTCTAAGCTATGTATTCGTTTGGTGACGGCAGGTTGGGTAATAAACAGTTGTTCTGCTGCCATCGAAATAGACCCAGTTTCCATTACTTTTACAAAAGCTTCAAAGGCAGCAAGATTCATGATAATTTCCATCCATAAAGAATTTTTATGCGTAATTCATTATTCAGAAATTTTAAGAATTAATCAAAGCAATTTTTACTTTTTTTAAAGGACGAATAAATTTACTGAGTTTTTTATTCTTTAAGAAAAATTTGTATACAACTTTTCGCTGTACAAAAAATAGGATACTTATTTATATTGAATACGATAAAAACAATAAAAAGGTAGTTTGTATTTGAATAAACAACATCATCATTTTTTTAAAAAATTTAGGACATTTGACCGAAATGTCTTTAAGTTTTCTTGGGATAGATTTTTGATTTATAGCTTTATTTTACTGTTATTGGGCAGTATGTTTCTCTATTATTTTAATCTTTATTTTTTCCTGATTTTTAGCATTATTTTTGTATTTTTTTGGGCGCTTATACGCATACAACATCAGCAAAAATTAAAAAAATTAATGGCAATACAAATTCCTGATTATATTTGGCAGGCTTTTTATCGGCGTCATCCAAATATGAGTTTGTCTTCAAAAGTGAAGATTGAAGAAGGGTTTAAAGATTATCTTGCCTTACATTTATGGCAGAAAAAGGCTTATGCCATGCCTTCACATGCTGTCGATGCGTTGTGGCATCTTTTGATTGAAGAGTTTCAAGGTTTTTATTTTTTGATGTGTCAAAATACTTTGGGTTATGAACTTAAACATCAACCACATGCCCCTCAGCCAACACGAATGCAAAAAGCAGCGCAACAGCAACAACTCATGAATACATGGCAAGCGGCTTGTCAGATTCAGCATTTAAATCCGAAAAATACGTCAATTCTCCCACGTCTATTTCAAGTTGATACGCAGGTAAAATGGGAAAATGGTATTTATTTCAAATTACCTTTACTCATTGCTATGTATGTTCAACTCTTGACGGTCAGTTCACACATGCCGCCTGTTCCTACCAATAGTTCATGTTCATCAGGTACGACAGCTTGTTCATCATCCTGTTCAGGGTCATCGAGTCGTACAAGTCATTCTTGCTCAGATCATGAGGGGAGTTCAAATTCAGACAGCGGTTCGAGTTCTGATTCTTCGTGTAGTAGCTGTGGCGGAGGTGGTGATTAAATTGCCACAGCTTTTGTTTTTAATCTTTAAGCATCAACGGTCGTTTTTTGTGATGCTAAAGCAGCTTGATCTTTTTTATTCCAGATTTTTTCATGAAAGAAGAATGCAAAAGCTTGTACAGTAGGTTCAAGTAAGCTCAATGTGATCGCCATCCATAAATTACCTGTCACCATATAGGCAACTAACATTGCAACGGTAATATGCATGAAGTAGTAACTTAGAGTTTTTTTGAAAATACGTTGATTGGTCTGCACAAAATTCTGAAGACGTGCCATGAGGATCACCACTAATGTTTTAACTTAAATAAATAATAATCATTATCATTTAAAATGTAAAAGAGAATTTTTAATTTGTGGTGATTGGTTTTGTGAATATATCCGCTATAGTTTGAGAATAAGAAAGAAAGTGAATAGAAGTATGTTGAATGAGATCAATATCACAGCACAAAAAAATGATGTATATCAAATATCAGGAACAATTCAGCAGATTCAAATCACACATAAAGCATGCTTATCTTGGAATATTTATAAACATGCGTATAAACACGGAACCCCTGAATTTGACGTCAATTATTTTCACACAATGATTGATGGAATTGAACTAGATGGTTGTTTTACAAAATTAAGTTTTAAAGAAAATGAACCCGTAGAAGCAGTGATTTTTATGCCAGAAGATGTAAGAAAAGGACAACTTCTGGCTTTAAAAACTTCAAATCAGATTCTTTATATTGATCCTCGTTTACATACTTCTGCACAACTCATCGATTTTAAAACTTTTTTAGAAAAGTCCCTGCTTGCTATTTTAATTTTTGCATTAGTTGTGACGAGCTTGCTTTATGGCTTACAAGGTCATGAATTTGATTATCGCCAAGTGATTTTTTTGACTTTAATTGGAAGTGTTACATTGTATTTCTTTCATCCTGCAAAATTGAAAAAAGATCGTTATTTTAAATCCCTGAATCTACGCATGTTTTCTATGCCCATGTTTGATGGTTTGAGTAAGGGACAATTAGAAAAACCGAAATATTTTTATCGGATGCAAGAGTTTGTTATTGATTTAAAACTGCTAGATTGAATAGTGAGTGGATATTTTTAGCAATATTCAATAGATTTAAATCATTCTTAAAAGTTTTTAAATTAATAAAAATGATAAATTAGATTTATGTGAAAACGTGGTTATAATCGAAGTTAATGAAAGAATTACCCAGTCCAGTGGAGCACCTCGACATGGCAGGCGAAAACCAAAAAGCAAAAACATTGTATGATAAATTGTGGGATGACCATTTAGTAAAACAACGAGATGATGGTTCTTCACTTCTTTATATTGACCGTCATTTATTGCATGAAGTAACGTCGCCTCAAGCGTTTGAAGGCTTGCAGTTGGCTGGACGTACACCTTGGCGTTTAAGTGCCAATGTGGCAACACCTGACCATAATGTTCCAACTTCAAGTAAGGAACGTTCTGAAGGTATTGCAGGGATCGAAGATGATACATCTCGTATCCAAGTACAAACTTTAGATGACAACTGTAAAACCTTTAATGTAGTTCAGTTTGACATCAATGATGTCCGTCAAGGCATTGCGCATGTTGTAGGACCTGAGCAAGGTTTAACTTTACCTGGTATGACTGTGGTATGTGGTGACTCACATACAGCAACACATGGTGCATTTGGTTGTTTGGCACATGGGATCGGGACTTCAGAAGTTGAACATGTATTGGCAACGCAATGTTTAGTTCAAAAGAAAATGAAGAACATGCTTGTCCGTGTTGACGGCAAGTTAGGTCAGGGTGTAACACCAAAAGATGTCGTATTAGCAATCATTGGTAAAATCGGCACAGCGGGTGGTACAGGTCATGCGATTGAATTCGGTGGTCAAGTGTTCCGTGATATGTCAATCGAAGGTCGTATGACAGTATGTAATATGGCAATCGAAGGTGGTGCACGTGTTGGTATGGTCGCTGTCGATGATAAAACCATTGAATATGTGAAAGATCGTCCATATGCACCAAAAGGCGAACAATGGGATGCTGCGGTCGCTTATTGGAATACTTTGGTTTCTGATGAAGGTGCACATTTCGATACGGTTGTCGTTTTACAAGGTGAAGAGATTGAGCCTCAAGTGTCTTGGGGAACTTCTCCTGAAATGGTGATTCCCGTTTCTCAAGCTGTACCTACTTTGGAACAGGCTAAAGATGACGTACAGCGCAATGACTGGACACGTGCTTATAACTATATGGGCTTAAATGCAGGTCAGGCATTGGCAGATATCCAATTAGACCGTGTATTTATTGGTTCTTGCACCAACTCACGCATTGAAGATATTCGTGCTGCGGCTGAAGTTGCGAAAGGTAAGAAAGTCGCTTCAAGCATTAAACAAGCGATGGTTGTACCGGGTTCTGGTTTGGTCAAAGCACAAGCTGAAGCTGAAGGTTTAGATAAAATCTTGATTGAAGCGGGTTTTGAGTGGCGTGAACCGGGTTGTTCAATGTGTTTGGCAATGAATGCTGACAAATTACAACCGGGTGAGCATTGTGCATCGACCTCAAACCGTAACTTTGAAGGTCGTCAAGGCAATGGTGGACGTACGCATTTGGTGAGTCCAGCCATGGCGGCGGCAGCAGCAATCGCAGGTCATTTTGTGGATGTACGCAGTTTCTAAAATCCCCCTCTTGCGAAGCAAAGCTTCTCACCTTTTGTAAAAGGGAGAAGTTCCCCTCTTTATTAAAGAGGGGGTAGGGGAGATTTAAAGTGATGATATTTTTCAGGAATTAAAAATGAAAAAATATACCGTTGAACAAGGTATCGTTGCACCATTAGACCGTGCCAATGTTGATACAGATTTAATTATTCCAAAACAGTTTTTGAAGTCGATCAAACGTACAGGTTTTGGTGATAACTTATTTGATGAGTTGCGCTATTTAGATGAAGGCTATTTGGGTCAGGACATTTCCAAACGTCCTAAAAACCCTGATTTTGCTTTGAATCAGCCACGTTATCAAGGTGCTTCAATCTTGATTTCACGTGCCAATTTTGGTTGTGGTTCAAGTCGTGAACATGCGCCGTGGGCGTTGGAAGAATATGGTTTCCGTACTGTAATTGCACCAAGCTATGCGGACATTTTCTTCAATAACAGCTTTAAAAATGGCATGTTACCTGTCATTTTGTCTGAAGAAATTGTCGATCAATTATTCAAAGAATGTTTTGCCAATGAAGGTTATCAATTGACCATTGATTTGGAAGCGCAAGAAGTGCGTACACCAAACGGTGAAGCATTTAAATTTGAAGTTGATCCATTCCGTAAGCACTGTTTATTGAATGGCTTGGATGACATTGGTTTAACTTTACAGGCGCAAGATGACATTTGTGCGTATGAAGAAAAGACCAAACAAGCACGTCCTTGGGTTTTTGCTGAAATTCAAGCTTAGTTAGATAAGAGATAGCGTGAAAGTTCAACTCTTGTTAACATATGAAGCATAAAAAAATGAATGTTTTAGGTGACTAGGGTTGGACCAAAACAATGATTAAGGTCTTTGATTATCGCATCATGATAGGTGTGTTGAGTTTAGCACTCAGCGCTTGTCAGACAACTGATATTTTACGCGTTAAAACAGCGGAAAATAAGCCTCACAATCCGCTGAATAATGTCACGCTTTATTGTACAGGAGCGGAAAGTTGTGAGTTTGGTCGTCTTGGTAATATGGTATTAATTGATGCGGATACACATCGTATTAATCCTGCTGCGATTAAACAAGGTTATTTAAAGTTGTCAAAAAAAGAGAGTAAAAAAACTTCACTTTATTTGACAGTACCTGCAAATCAATATGAATTGGTAATTCGTTTTTATCCTATATCTCAACAACATGCAGAAGTTTTTCATGTTATTCATCGTTTTAAAGCAAATCAGCATTACACCTTTAAAATGTATCGAAAACGATCAGAAAGCTCAGGGAGTTTGTTGAATGTTTCAGCTCCGTCACCTTTATGTGTGGACATGTTGCAAGGGCAAAAAGTGATTCGTCGTTTTTGTCGCCCCTATAATGCAGAAACTGGTTTAAGCGAATATATAGAGCAAAAAATTTAAACTTACTTGGCAGTATGGCTGCCAACAATATAAATGGAAACACAAATGTCTAAACAAATTTTGATCTTGGCTGGTGATGGGATTGGTCCTGAAATTGTTGCTGCTGCAGAAAAAGTCTTAAATCATGTCAATGAAAAATTTAATTTAGGTTTAACTTGGGAACATGGTTTGTTGGGTGGTTCAGCCATTGATGCACATGGCGAACCGTATCCTGCTGTTACTGCTGAGCAAGCAAAAAAAGCCGATGCAATTTTGTTAGGTGCAGTTGGTGGTCCAAAATGGGATACGATTGAGCGTTCAATTCGTCCTGAACGTGGCTTGTTAAAAATCCGCAGTGAATTGAATTTATTCGCAAATTTACGTCCTGCTATTCTTTATCCACAACTTGCTGATGCTTCAAGTCTAAAGCCTGAAATTGTTTCTGGTTTAGACATTCTCATTGTTCGTGAGTTAACAGGTGGTATTTACTTTGGTCAACCACGTGGTATTCGTGAGTTAGAAAATGGCGAAAAGCAAGGCTATAACACTGACGTTTATGCAGAATCTGAAATTAAACGTATTGCTAAAGTTGCATTTGAAATGGCAAGTTTACGTGGTGGTAAAGTTTGTTCAGTCGATAAAGCCAATGTTTTAGAAGTCACTGAGCTTTGGAAACAAACTGTAACTGCTTTAAAAGAAGAACAATATCCAGAAATTAATTTGTCACATATGTATGTCGACAATGCTGCAATGCAGTTGGTACGTGCGCCAAAACAGTTTGATGTTATTGTAACGGGTAATTTGTTTGGTGATATTTTATCTGACGAAGCTGCAATGTTAACGGGTTCAATCGGTATGTTGCCATCAGCATCTTTGGATGAAAATGGTAAAGGGATGTATGAGCCATGTCATGGTTCGGCGCCAGATATCGCAGGTCAAAACGTGGCGAATCCACTTGCAACCATTTTGTCTGTTGCAATGATGCTGCGTTATACCTTCCGTGAAGAAACTGCTGCTAAAGCCATTGAAGATGCAGTAGGTAATGTATTAGATCAAGGTTTACGTACAGGGGATATCATGTCAGAAGGCATGAATAAAGTTGGTACAATTGAAATGGGTGATGCAGTTGTTGCAGCACTCGCTTAATATTTTATTTTAGATGTCATGTAAACGCAGCTTAGGCTGCGTTTTTTATGCCCATTTAAGGAAAAAAGGCAAATTAACAAGCACGACCTTTAAGTTGAATTGCGGTGACATGTTGTTGTTTTAATTTGAAAATGATATGACAGGACATCTGGTTGGCGTAGGTTTCACTTGAACCTCCCATTTGCATTGGAATAAAGCGTCCTCGTGCATCCGCAATAGGAAGTTGAGATGACATAGCCGTATAAACACGACGTTCAAAAGTATATACAAGCTGTTGTTCATTGATTTTAGGTGGTGATTTTAGTTGAATACCAATATCTTTTAAATTGATTTGCTGTTGTACTTCTTCAGCACTCAGCCCTTGATAAGTATTTAACTTTTGCATTAACGTTTGGTTACGCTTTTGATGGACTGTTGAGCAAGCACAGAGTAATCCTGTGCTAACAAATAAGCATAATAAGGTATTGTGAATTCTCATTTTTTATTTAAGTTGTCTAAAATGTTATCGAGATGTAAGTATAATTTTATTCAGTTAAATAAAGTCATTGTATTTCGCAATAAAAATACAAGTTTTAAAGGGAATAAGAGAGTTAACATGCTCTTCCTGAATAATTTACAGCTTTTGCAATATTCTGTTCTAACTCAAAAATGATTTTACATTGAAAATTAATATCATAACTACTCGCACCAGACTGCACTTTGCCTAGACCTACATCACCCTGTGGCATTGGAATATTTAAAGGGCGATAAATAGTATAAATTATTTTTGATTCAGTTATTTGGGGTGATTTGCTCTGATAGCCTAATTTTTTAAAATTCAAGTTATCTTGGATAGTTTGACTAGGTTGACCAAGAAAGTTATGCAAATACGCATTGAGGTCATAAGGGCGATTAAGCTCAGTTTGACAGGCTGTTAAGCTCAATCCTAGATAGCAAAGCCCGACACAAAACATGATTTTTTTCATGAATATTCTCCCTCATGGTCAACACACGATTGATATTGACATTCCTTGTGAGTGTAGTAAAAATTTTCATGATGTAGTGTTGTTTGATTGATAAATTAGATAATTGGTTAGACAACATGAAAAACAAAAATCAAACATGATAAGGATTAGACAATGAAAAAGATTTGGCTAGGTTTGGGTATGATGTGCCTGTCAAGTTTTGCATTTGCAGATAATTGTGACAATGCACGTAATGCTTATGACGATATTTATTGTAGTAATAAAATTTATGCTAGCGCAGATGCTGAGTTAAATAAAAATTATCAATTACTCAGAAGTAAACTCACAACGAATCAAAAAACAATTTTGAAACGTTCTCAAGTTTCTTGGATTAAAGAGCGTGATGCACAATGTTCAGATGAAGCAGAGCGTACAGTTTTTGTGAACTGTAATTTAGAGAAAACACAGGAACGCAATGCTTGGTTAAGAGAGCGAATCCGTGAGTGTGATACAGTGGGTTGTAAAAATAGTACGCTGAATTAAAACATTAAAAAAGCCACAATGGTGGCTTTTTGCTTGCTAAAACTTAGCGTGCACGATATGTAATACGACCTTTAGTTAAGTCATATGGAGTCATTTCCACTTTTACACTGTCGCCAGTTAAAATACGAATATAGTGTTTACGCATTTTACCAGAAATGTGTGCAATCACTTCGTGACCGTTTTCTAAACGTACACGGAACATAGTATTAGGAAGCGTTTCGGTGACAACGCCTTCGAACTCGATAAGTTCCTCTTTATTGGCCATAGCCTACCTGATGATCAAATTGGAAAGGCGCAAATTATAGGCAGAATTTTAGAAAAAAACAAGATGTAGGCAGGAGATAGCATTGCAAATGTAGTCAAAATAGGCGAACAAAGAAATAAATTTTTTCAACAAAAAGTTGCTTATACATGTTGTCAGTTTGGTCAATCGACTGTAATCTAAAAACGATGTTTTTAAGTATAAATGAATAAGATACAAGGAAGGGCACTGCGTGAGTCAGCTAACTGATGCTTCGGTTGTTTTGCGATTAGGCTATCAAGCGATTCGTCGTGCGGGATTGCCAACTGAAGAACTATTATCAAAAGCAGGTGTGGCATTAAATCAAATCGATCAAAATGCACGTACACCTTTAAGTGCGCAATATGCTTTTTGGATTGCAGCAGAGGAAGTCAGTCGTGATCCCGATATTGGTCTACACTTAGGTGAGCACTTACCACTTTATCGTGGGCAAGTCATTGAACATCTCTTTATTTCTAGTGAAAACTTTGGTGAAGGGTTAAAACGAGCGTTGGCTTATCAGCGTTTAATTAGTGATGCATTTCATGCCAAACTCATCATTGATGATGAGGGGCGTTGTTATCTCACCAATGGTGAACAGCCATGGGGTGAAAATATTGTCAATCGTCATTTTTCTGAATGTGCGATTTCAGGCATTTTACGCTTTTTTAAATTTATTACTGAAGGGCGCTTTGAGCCGATCTATATTGATTTTAACTTTGCTCAAGGTGCGCCAGATGATGAATACTTTCGGGTATATGGCTGTCCAGTGAGTTTAGGGCAAAAAGAAACGCGTTTGTATTTCGATCCATCCATTTTGGAGTATCCATTGTGGCAAGCTGAACCTGAACTGTTGCAGTTACATGAACAGCTAGCCATTGAAAAACTCCAAGAGTTGGCTCGTTATGATTTGGTTGGTGAAGTACGCCGTGCGATTGGTTCAACTTTAGAAAGTGGTGAAACAACACTAGAAACGGTTGCCGCACAGTTAAATATTACACCCCGTCGTTTGCGTACACAGCTTTCTGAAGCGAATACCAGTTTTCAGCAAATCTTGTCGGATTATCGTTGTCGTTTGGCGAAGAAACTTTTGGCAAATACCACTGAAAGCGTTGAGAGAATTGTTTATTTAACAGGTTTTTCTGAACCGAGTACGTTCTATCGTGCGTTTAAACGTTGGACCAATGAAACACCAGTAGAATATAGAAAGCGTAAGCAGCGTTAATATTTTCTAAATTTCTGTGAGCAAAAGCTTCGAGTTGTAAAATTCGAGGCTTTTTAATTGTATCTAGATCATTATAAATTGATTATTTTTTGAGAATAAGAAATGTATGAACAATTACAACGCATTCAACAAAAGTTAGCACAGTTGAAAATCCAAGATTCTCATTTAGATTTATTCGGTGCTAAAAGGCATCAATATCAGTTAAATCCACCTGTATCACTTGAGCTTATTCAACAGTTTGAGCAGCGATATGGTATCCATTTACCAGATGAATATGTCCAGTTTTTAATGCATATTGGTAATGGTGGTGCAGGTCCTTTTTTTAGGGCTTGAGCCATTTGAGCATGTTCTTTTTGTCGATTTAGATCGACCAAACTCAGCGCAGTTACTGCATCCCGATTTACCTTTTCCACATCAAAAAGCGTGGAATGAAGCGTTTAATGCCAATTGTGATGAGGATGATGAACAAGAATTTGAATGACAGTATTTTGAGTTCCATCAACATCAAATGGATGGTGTAATTGCAATTTGTAATTATGGCTGCGGTGTAAGTTAAATCTTGTGGTGAATGGGGCAGAGTATGGTCATATGTGGACAGATGATCGTGCCAATGATGGTGGTATTTATCCTTCGCAAGAGCTGGGTAATCGTGAGCGCATCACTTTTTTAAACTGGTATGAGCGTTGGTTAGATCAGTCTTTACATGAGGCGGCAGTAAGATAAATAGAAAATATTATTGTAAAACGATGTTGATTTAATCCTCCTTAAAAAGATTTTCTAAGTAAGGAGGATTGAAAACGGATTGTGAGATTACTCAGGCATATTCAGCCAATGTGGTCCTAAAGGCATTTGAGGGAGTTCAAATTGCTCAGGGTAATCGGCATGAATAAAGTATAAGCCATCAGGTGGTGCTGTAATTCCTGCGGCTTTACGATCTTCAGCAGCAAATATTTCATCAATATGGTCGATTTCATACATGCCTTTACCAACTTCTAACAGGCAACCCATAATATTACGAACCATGTGATGCAAGAAACCATCTGCTTTAATGTCTAAAACAAGATAGTTGCCGTGACGAATCAAACGGCAGTGTCTGACATGGCGTATGGGTTGATTAGACTGGCATGCTGCTGCACGGAAGCTTTCAAAGTTATGTGTACCTTCGAACTTTTTCGCAGCCTCAATCATTTTATCGACATCCAGTGGATAAAAGGCGTGAGTGACTTGTTTATGCAAGAGTGCAGGTCGGTTCGCTGACTGATACACCACATAGCGATAACGACGTGCTTGCGCTTTAAAACGCGCATGAAAGTCATGATCCATCTCTTTGATCCATTGGATCGAAATATCTTTAGGCAGTTGGCTATTTGCACCCATCAGCCAACCACGCATCGGGCGAATTGCGTTGGTATCAAAATGCGCCACCATATTGGTCGCATGTACGCCTGCATCAGTACGACCTGCGCCATGTAAAATGATCTTTTCATCTGCAATGGTGCTCAGCACTTTTTCCATTGTTTCCTGAATACTGCGTACGCCAGGCTGTTGAGTTTGCCAACCTTTATATCGAATGCCACAAAACTCAATACCAATTGCAAAGCGTTGCATAAATACCCCTATTCAGGTGAATGATTAAAATGATCATACCAATGTGTATGCCACTGGTCTGGAGTTGGGTATTGTAAATAAATTTTTAGAATTTTGGCATAAAGATCAGCTTGACTGAGTGCATCACTGATTAAAACTTTAGATTCTTTGATCCATTGGCTAATGGCATAGCGTTGATCCATTCCTCCGAGTGGGACTTGGGTCGAGAGCACAATTTGACAACCTTGTTGTTGTAATGCTTTGAAGCTTTGAATGATTGAGGCATTTACAGCAAGGTTGCCTACACCATACGCTTGTAAAATTAAAAAATGCGGTGCATTGGAAATCAGCGATTGTAGATTTTGATTGAATTGAGCAAGTTCTGTGGGAACCATCATCCAATTCACAATATTTAAATGCTGTGCTTTTTCAATATGTTTCAGTTGGACATTGATCATAGAATGTGTCATTTGAACGCTTTGATCAGCTTTGAGTCCACGAAATGCATCAAGTGCAGTACTGTGGGCTTTGAGTGCTGTTCTGGCATGTACGACTTGATGGTAAAAAGCCAAACAGACACCGACAGGTAGTTTGCTGACAGCTTCAAGTGCTGTATTTAAGTTGTCGACAGCATCAGTAAATTCACGTGTATCGTCACCTTGAATATTCAGAAGAGGATATTGACTGCCTGTTAGAACAACATGACAAGAGTCTCCTAAAAAATGTGACAAGGTTGCAGCAGCATAACTGAGGGTATCTGTACCATGAATAACAACGAAATGTTGGAAATTTTGCAGTTGTAGCGTTTGAATCTGTTGGATCAGCTTCAACCAGTCAACAGCAGTACAAGCACTGCTGTCTTTAATATTGGGTGCTTTAAAACATTCAATTTTAAGTTGTGGTGGCAGAATGTGTTGTAGTTTGGGGATAAACTCCACCTCTGGCATAGGTGCTAAAGGTTCACCAACGCATCCAAAGGTTCCGCCCATATAAATCAAAGCAATTTTTGTGTTCATGATTCTCTAGTTCACAATAAAAAAGCAGCCATAAATGACTGCTTTATCTTAAAACGAATAATTTTAAGATGCTATGCGGTTAAGTAAACTTTGTGATTGTTCGCGTTGTGCAGGTGAAAACTGGTCAGCATTTTGGCTAAGAATCTCACGTGCTGAAGCATATGCACCCAGATCGATATATTGTTCTGCAAGATCTAAATTTAAAGCAAGTTCATTGACTTCTAATAACTCAGGAAATGCTTGTGTTAAAGGATCATCTGTACTGAAAGAAAGTGTATCTGTTGTATGTAATGTTTCGATGGTTTGCGGTGCCAATTCCACAGGACTTGGTTCTGCTGCATCAAAACTAAAATTAGGTTTATCTTCAAGATCAGTATTATCTAATTTAAACTCAAGCGTTGGCGAGCTTGCTTCAACACTTGGTGCTTCTTGAGTGGGTGCATCAAAATCCATTTTGAATTCAGTCAGCATTTCTGTTGGTGAATGGTCTGGAGTTTGAGGACTAGCTTCTGCTACAGGTGTAGGTGTTGTTTGTGGGCTAAGATCAAAACTAAACTCAAGTGGAGCGCTATCTGTTGTTACCGTATTTTCAGTAACAGGTTCAGGTGTGCTTGGTGTAGTGGTATCTAATCCAAATGAAAAATCTAATGCTTCATGAGCAGTTGATTGTTCTGCACTATCCTTTTTTTCTACTGGTGCAAGTGTAAAGTCTAAATCAGCAACTTCTGTAGATGTTTCAGTCGGTTGTGCTACTTCGATAGTAGGTGCTGGACTTGGAGCAAAATCTAAATCGGGTACAGGGGTTGTTGGTGTTTCACTTGGAGCAGTAAAGTCTAAATCTAAAGAAGGCGTTGCCTCTGTTTTTGTACTTGGACTATATTCATTTTGTAATAAATCAAAACTGTTATTTGTCTGAGTTTTAACATCAACCAGTGAATCAAAAGCATCAGCAGAAACAGGACTTTTTTCAATTGGTGCAGCAGTTGCAGGAATAACAGGTGTTGTAGAGGGTTCAAACTCAATCGCATCAATCTTTTGTGTTGAAACAAGCGCTCTTTTTTCTTCAGCTTGTTTTAAAATATCGTCTAAACCTAAACTACCAATAAATTGAATGAGTTGATTAACTGCAAAATCATCTTTTTGCGCTAAATGAATATCTAATAAATAAAGATATAGCGAATGTTGACGATTATCTTGATTTAGGGCGAGGTTGATTTGTGCTTCAGCGGCTGAGTAGTTTTTTTCTTTGATCAGATTTTCAATTTTTTGTTTTAAGTCTGAACTAATTTCTACAAACGTTTCTTGAGCAACAACAGGTGTTTCAACAACTTCTGTAGATTGTCGTTGACTTGAGCGTGCAGTTTTAGCAACATTTTTTTTTGCAGTTTTTTTATTAGTAGCTTTATTTGTTTTTCCAGTGCCTGCATCGTTATTGCTGCTTTCACGTTTTTTTAAAACAATTGCGACGACCAACAATAAAACAAAAGGAATGATATACAACAACATGTTCCGTTACCCCTTCATTGTATCCAATGAACCTTAATTTAAGAAAATACGTGAATTACTTCGGTTTTTTTGCATCAGCCTGCTGCAATTGTTGCTGAATCTGTGCAAGTCGAGCATTGAGTAGCTGAATCCGATTGTTTTTTTGATTTAGCGCTAAACTCAGTTGCGTCACGTTATTTTGTAATTTAACTGTTTTTTCACGTGCTGTCATAACTTTTGTGGATAATTCCGCAGAAGTTGGATTTTGTTGACTATTTTTTTGTTCAGTTGTTAGGTTTGTCGTTTTTTTCTGATCTGCAACAATACTCATTTCAGCTTGATTTAAACGATATTTTGTTTTTGCTGAAGGTTTCTGCTCAGTTGTAGGTTGAGCAGGTTTAAATTTTTGTTGAGGATTTGCTGGTAGAGCTTGTGACAGGTTTAAAGCAATGCCTTGACGTATCCGATTAGGATCACCTTGAATAAATGCATTTTGATTATCTGCTTGTAACTCACGCATAACATCTGCAACATTTCGTCCTGTTTTGGCTGCAATTTTATTTGCAATAGACCATAACGACTCATTGGCTTGTACGGTATATGAACCTTTATTGGTTCTCGTCTGTTGAGCAGGTTTTTGTTGAGTATTTATATTTGTTTGAGTTGGCTTTTGCGTGTTTTGCGGTGGTTTTTGCACAGCCGATGCCATTTGTTCTTTGACTTGGGCATTTGGATGATACTTTAAGAAAGCCGCTTTTGTTGCTTCGGCATTTTCTTTTAATATCGTATTTGTTGTTGCACTTGTTTGTGTGTTGAGCGTGATCTGATTGTTTTTAAGTTCAGGTAAACTTGTTGCAGAAATTGCTAAATTATTACCATCAGAACTCTTTGCTGTCACAGAATTGCTTGATGTTGTCTCAGTTGCAACGATTTGCTGTGAAGCACTTTCTGGCAGACTTAAAGCAATCTCTTTTTCGCTCACAATCATTTGAGGCGTTAATGCTTTTTCATTTGCTGTAATATTTTGCGAAGCCGCAGGCGTTTTAGTGCGTGTTAAACTTGCTTTGACTTGTTGAATATGAGTGGCACTACCTTCTTTGACTCTAATCAGAATATTGAGTTCAGGCTCAATAAAAGGACGTGATGATGTAATCACAATCACACCATTTCCGTCACCTGAACGGCGTGTAAAGAAGTTCAAATGTCCAGAGGGTTGATGTGATAAACGTAAGTCCACCATGTCTTCTGCCGAGGCTAGATCTACATCAATTTTTTCGTTTGGATTTGAATTGCTAAATTTCATCTCTGCATAAAGCAAATCTCCTGAGCCAGATTGAATTTGAATCGGATCAATTTGAATTGCAGATACAGATTGTGATGCAATAATAGCTAATATGGCAATTTTTAGTTTGTTATATACGGTCATCGCTTTCATTGCTCTAATGAAATTATCGTCATCTAACCAAGCATGGATTTGCTTAGTTATCGCCCCAAATAAATTTTTAACCGTATAGTTACATAAAAAAACCGAACTTTACAGTTCGGCTTTACATTATTTAAATAAATTTTTAAATTTACGCATTTTTATAGTCAATTAAAATACGTAACATACGGCGTAAAGGCTCAGCAGCGCCCCAAAGTAATTGGTCACCTACAGTGAAAGCACCAAGATATTCTTTACCCATATTGAGTTTACGTAGACGACCTACAGGCACAGTTAAAGTTCCAGTTACAGCTACAGGTGTAAGATCAGTCATTGATGCTTCACGAGTATTTGGAACAACTTTTGCCCATTGGTTTGCATTACGTAAGATATCTTCAATTTCATCTAAAGGAATATCTTTTTTCAATTTCAAAGTCAATGCTTGAGAATGGCAACGCATTGCACCAATACGCACACAATGACCATCAATTGGAACAATTTGCGCATTGCCCAAAATCTTGTTGGTTTCGACTTGACCTTTCCATTCTTCTTTTGACTGACCGCTTTCAAGCTGTTTGTCAATGTAAGGAATGAGTGAACCTGCTAAAGGCACACCAAAGTTTGCTGATGGGAAACCTTCACCACGTTGTAATTGTGCAATTTTAGAGTCGATGTCTAAAATTGGTGAACGTGGGTCATCAAGTAAATCTTTGGTATTGTTATATAAGTAGCCCATGCCTGTGATCAGTTCACGCATATTTTGCGCGCCTGCACCTGAAGCTGCTTGATAAGTCATAGAGGTTGCCCATTCCACAAGATTGTTCTGGAATAAACCGCCTAAGCCCATTAACATGAGTGAAACTGTACAGTTTCCACCAACGAATGTTTTAGTTCCATTGACTAAACCATCTTTGATGACATTCATGTTCACTGGATCAAGTACGATGATCGCTTCATCATCCATACGTAAGGTTGATGCAGCATCAATCCAGTAGCCATTCCAACCGTCAGCTTTAAGCTTTGGAAAAACTTCAGTGGTATAGTCGCCACCTTGACAGGTAATAATGACATCCATTTGCTTCAGACTGTTAATGTCTGATGCATCCATAAGTGCTGGGGCAGTCTTACCACCAAAAGCAGGGGCTTCACCACCTGCATTACTGGTAGAAAAATAGAATGGCTCAAAATGAGCAAAATCATTCTCTTCAACCATACGTTGCATAAGGACGGAACCAACCATCCCGCGCCAACCGACCAGACCTACTTTCATGTCACTTCGCCTCGGTGCGTTAAAAAATTAATAGGGGGATTCGAGTGTATCAAAAGGATATGTAACTGCAATAGCTACATAATCAAAACATCAACAATATTGTGCAATATATCTTGTTTATGTTACATGCAAAACTGATATAAATTTATGAATCAATAAAAAATTAAGAATATAAGAGTGTAAATTATGTTTTGGATCGAAATTCTTGCAGGTGTGGTGATTTGGCTGAGTTTTTGGTCACTGATTCCACGAGATGAATGGTGGTTTCGTGGTGCAGATTTTCCACGCTTACAAATTTTAGCGTTGGGCGTCATCGCATTTTTTTTATTGATTTTTTGGCAAGGTGAATGGGATTTAAAACGAGAAATTATTTTTATTTTATTGATTGTTGCATTGGCATATCAGTTAAAAATGGTGCTGCCTTATACTTTTCTTTGGAAAAAACAAGTTGCTCAAGTACGCTCAGAACAGCTTGATGCTAAACGGCAAATCTCGGTGATTGTGTCTAATGTGTTGACTCCTAACGATAAATATCATTTGTTAATTGAACAAATTGAAAAGCATCAACCTGACATCGTATTAACTTTAGAAACAGATCAAACTTGGCAAAATGAATTGTCGAGCATCGAGAAGGATTATCCTTATCGTGTTCCTGTACCTTTAGATAATTTGTATGGCATGCATTTGTATAGCAAGATGAAATTACTTGATACTGAAGTCAAATTTATTTTAAGTGATGAAATTCCATCTATTCATACAACAGTAATTTTAGACTCAGGACAACCTGTGCAGCTTTATTGTTTACATCCGAAACCACCGAGTCCAACTGAAGCAAAAGACTCTACCTTACGTGATGCAGAGTTACTGATTGTCGGGGATCAAATTAAAGATTTGGATGAAAGCTGTATTGTGATGGGCGATTTAAATGATGTCGCTTGGTCTCGAACAACGCGTTTATTTCAGCGAATAAGTGGTTTACTTGACCCACGTGTTGGGCGCAAATATGTCAATACTTTTCATGCAGATTATAAGCTTTTAAGATGGTCACTTGACCATTTATTTCATAGTACAGACTTTGCTTTGGTACACATGGAACGTTTGCCACATGTGGGTTCAGACCATTTTCCTATTTATGTTGTTTTGCAAACAGGACGCGAATTTGAAGCGATTCAAGAAGAGTTAGAACAAACCGATGATGATGAGCAAGAAGCACAAGAAGCAATTCAAGAAGGAATTGAAAAAGCAGAGCGTGAAGAAAAAATAGTGACTGATGAAATTGCCCAAGATTATAAAGATAATGGAAAAATACCTTAAATATAAAATTAATATTTGTAGGAAAATGCTTACGTCAATTTAGGTACATAGCGGATAGGCAATTTTATGAATAGGCTTTAATATGATCACATCAGCACACGGAATAGGGAAAGGAAGAGTCCCAATTAAGGAAGACGAAGCTGATGGAAAATCATCATGGATATGATGTTGGAATGGACAACCAAACACAATAAAAATAAAAGCAACTTGAAAGCACAACCTCATATACCCGAGTTTTGCAGGATGCAGAACTCGGGTTATGCTTATTTAGGGTGAGCAAAAATATTTCACTCAAAGCTAAAATTATTTAAAAGCGATTTAAATGAACATCAGACAAATGATGACAAGATAAAAAAGCCAATGTTATGATTTCTGATCACAAACAAAATTAGAAAATTGGTTATGCACAAAAAAAATTCACCTGAATTGCCACAATTTTTATGGGCAGATTCCAGTATTGACCTGACCTCACATCAATATAAAAATAAACTCTTGAATCAGGAGCAAGGCTTTGAGTTGGGTAAAGCTCAACGAAAAATTATTTCACGTTCAGAACTGAGTCAGCTCTCAGAGCGCCCAAAGGGAGTCGATGCACTAACGATTTATCATTGGAGTAATCAAGGGCGTGTAGATATTTTAAAACCTGTACGTGCAAAACGAATGAGTGTTTCGCCATTTGCTTATTTTCGTGGTATGCCATCTTTGATGTTGTATGATTTAGTATGGGAAAAAAGTCATTCAGGTTTGATGCAACAAATTTGTGGTGATTGTCATTTGTTAAATTTTGGTGGTTTTGCTAGCCCTGAGCGTAATTTATTATTTGGCATTAATGATTTTGATGAAACTTTAGTTGCTCCTTTTGAATGGGACTTAAAACGTCTAGCAACAAGTTTCATCATCGCAGCAAGTGAAATTAAGCTCGGTGAAAAAGTAGGCTTAAAAGCCATTGAAGTCATGCTTAATGCTTATCGGCAGCATCTACAACACTTTAGAACATTATCACCCTTACAAACTTGGTATGAAAAAGTAGATGCAGCGGTACTTTTGCAACATACCGAAGATCAAAAAATTCGTAAAAAGCGTGAAAAACAGTTAGCGACAGCGCATCGTCGTACTTCTGCATCCGTATTGCCGAAACTTACGGATTATGATGCAGAAACAGGACATCGTTGTTTTATTGATGAACCACCCTTGCTGCGCCATCCTGTAAAAGGTGAAGTTTTTGCGAAAAATTCCAAAGCATTTTTTAAGCGTTATCGTGACTCTTTAAAGTCTGATCGTCAGGTGTTATTTGACCGTTATCGTTGTACTGATATCGCGTTAAAAGTTGTTGGTGTGGGGAGTGTGGGTACACGTGCAGCGATTGCTTTGTTTGAAGATGCAGATCGTGAACCTTTAATTTTACAAATGAAAGAAGCAAATCCTTCAATTTTAAGCCCTTTATTTCTTGAAAAAGCCAAACATGAAGGCGAACGTGTCATTTCAGGGCAACAGTTAATGCAAGCAGCAAATGATATTTTCTTGGGTTTTGCATCGTATAGTCAGGAGCATCAACAGTTTTATGTCCGTCAGTTACGTGACATGAAAGTTTCTATAGATTTAGAAGATATGGACGATGTGTATCTTTATGAGTATGCGGATAGTTGTGGTTTAGCCTTGGCACATGCGCATGCGAAAGCAGGTAATGCCGATGTCTTGATGGGCTATTTGGGCGAAGGTAAGCAAATTGTCAAAGTTATTCAGGAATATGCAGTTCAATATGCCGAACGAAATGCAGCGGATTATGCACAATTTTTACAAGAAATTGAAAATGGGAAAATAGACGTTGCAGGGGATGAGGTGTTATAAACTTTTAGAAAGAGCCTTTCATTATGAGAGGCTTTTAAATATAGGTTATTTTGTATATTTGGCATTTAATCCCTCAAGTTCAGTACCAATTTTTTGTTGTAAATCCGTTGAGCGTTTTGATAATTGTTTAAACTCTTCACTTGGTGCATTGAGGCTAAAATCAGCTTGCATAGATAATGTATAAAGTTGTTCTGAGATCATAAAGTTATCAATGATTAATGTACGGATATTTTGTACTTCTGAGCTTTTTAGATGTAGTGCTATATATTTTTGTTTGAAATAATCTCGAATAGTATTGGTTTCTACTAAAATTTGTTTGATTTTTTCAGGGTTATTGCCTGCTGTTTTAACGTCTTCATGCATTTTTAATACTTTCCTATTATAGGCTTGGCTGATCAGCGTTAATTGCGCAAGATCAGTCTTAATGTCATGTTTATTTGCAGTGGAGAGATAATCGCCTTTTACTTGCCAATGACCTTGCGGATTTTGGATTTCTTGAGTTTGAGTTGTTTTTGTATGGGAGGCTGTTTCTTTGGTGTCACTGCATGCAGATAAAGAAAAAGTGAGTATAACCAAGCTTGTATAAAACAATTTATTTTGAATTTTCATTTTAATTCTCAAATATTTTAAATAAAAAAGCCAAACTCAATGATTCAGCTTTTCAGTATAAAATAAGCTACTTCAGTATTTTTTTATAAAGCTCAATCGTTTGATCACACATATCTTTTAAACTGAACTGTGTGACAGGCGCAACCTGTTGTGGCTGATCAATATGTAATTTTACAGCATTCAAAAGTGCAACCTTGTCATCTACCGCAATTTTACCTTGTGGATAGACATTTGCCAAAATTTCAGCGACACCACCTCTGTCCCAGCCAACGACAGGCGTACCGACAGAAAGTGCTTCTAGTGCAGTGCGACCAAAAGTTTCTGCTTGATTAGATAAAGACAGCACCAAGTCAGAAAATGCCAGCCATTCACGAATGTCAGAACGATGACTCACAAAGGTGATGTGATCAGTTAAATTTTTGCTTTTAATGGTGTTTTCTAATTCATCTAAATAAGCGGCTTTTTTCGGGTCTGCGCCGCCGACCACAACAGCATGTAGTTGTGGGTATTGATCACGCAATTTTTCCATCAACTCAATCAGGGTTTCATGACCTTTAAGGCGAGTAATACGTCCAGGTAAGCAAATTAAAAACTTATTTTCTAATTGTGGAAAATCTTGAAAAGTTTTATTGATCCATTGCGCAGGGGGTTGATAACCATGTGGAAATGCTTTGGGATCAATCCCACGATAAATACGGACAATATCTTCAGGTGGGCAGTTTTTATAATGATCTGTAATGTATTTGACTACGCTGTCAGAGACAGCAATGACTTTTTCAGCCTGTGTCATGATGGCACTATAACGATTAATAGAGTAAAAACCATGTACAGTGCTGATCAGATGCGGACGTTTTTCCACAGCAATACCTTTGAGGGCAAAATGCGTCAGCCACGCAGGTACTCGTGAACGCACATGCACAATATCAGGTTGATGTTGTTCAATCAGTTTACGTAGTGGTCGGATTTGCCACAGACTAGACAAAGCTTTTTTATGAATGGGCAGCGTTAAATGGGTTGTTCCTTCTGCTTCTAGTTCGGGAACTAAGCGTCCGCCATTGGACACCACTAAGGATTGATGACCCTCTGCAACGAGCGCTTTGGCAATTTCCAAAGTACCGCGTTCTACACCACCACTATTTAGTTCGGGAAGAAGTTGCATTACTTTCATACGTTTTTCCTTGTCATTGTGAGGTTGGTGCAGCGTTTAGAACAGTGTAATCGCACTTTTTGCAACAGATTAATAAATCTTTTCATAGCCGTCAGGACGGGTTTTGAAGCGACGGTGGAACCACATATATTGGGTTGGGGCTATTCTTAACTGATTTTCAATGATTTTGTTGACACGAATCGCATCATCTAGTTCATCATCACTTGGCAGATGATCCAGTGCAGGTTCAATCAACACTCGGTATTGTGGATTTTTAATATCACCATGACGATAAAAATACAGGGGAATGGCGACTGCTTTGGATATTTTCAATAAACGACGATGTGCCGTCACTGTTGCCGCAGGTGTACCGAAAAAGGGAGCCATAACCCCTTGTTTTAAGCCAAAATCTTGATCTGGACTATACCAGATGGCATCACCTTCCTTTAAATGACGAATTAAGCCACGCATATCATCATGATCAATCTGTGCTTTATAAATCGTGCCACGGCAACGATAAATGAGCATGTCGAGTAAAGGATTGTTTTGTGGGCGATAGACCACATCTGGCTCAAAATATTGCGCACATAAATAACCGCCAGCATCGAGTAAAGTGCTGTGTGTTCCTAATAACAAGATGCCTTTATCTTCGGCTTGCGCATTTTGAATATGTTCCAGTCCCTCAACAGTTACTCGCCCTTTGAACCACTGCGGTGAATACCAAGCATTTAAGGTTTCAAAAACACCAAGCATCATATCAATAAAAACCTGACGAGCATTATCTTGTACTTGTTCAGGTGTCCACTCAGGAAAACAGACTTCCAGATTACGTACTGTCGTTTTTCGACGTGATTTCAGTCGCTTAAATGCAACATTTCCTAGAAAAGTCGCCAGACGATGTTGTAATGCCCAAGGTAAAATTGCAAGTAACATCAAAAAGACAATGGCAAGCCATATTCCCCAGTATTTGGGATGCAGGAATGCCCAATAAAACTTTCCAGATTGGTATTGATGCTTTTGACTCATAGGAATGTGAGAGAGTAGGCAGATTGAGACAAATTAAAGTGTAACATGAACTCAATTTAAAGACTTAAAGCATTGTTTTATAATCTTGCAAAGCGTAATACACAGACAGGGATGAAATAAAATGAAAGTGGTTCGGTTGATTCAGGGAGATATTACCATTCAAAAAGTAGATGCAATTATTAATGCTGCAAATACGTCTTTACTGGGTGGCGGTGGAGTGGATGGTGCAATTCACCGTAAGGGAGGTAAAGAAATTTTAGCACAGTGCGAGCAAATTCGAGCTAAACAGGGGAGTTGTGCCGTGGGGGAGGCAGTGATGACCACAGGTGGTTTATTATCAAGTCGCTTTGTCATTCATACAGTGGGACCGACATGGCAAAATGGTCAATATCGAGAAGCTGAACTATTGCAAAATGCGTATTTAAATAGCTTAAAATTGGCAGAACAGCAGCAACTACAGACTTTGGCATTTCCAAATATTTCTACAGGGATTTATCGTTTTCCTAAATATAATGCGGCTGATATTGCTATTTCAAATAGTGTTGAATTTTTACAAAATTCCGAATTTGTGAAAGAAATTAATTTTGTGTGTTTTGATATTGAAAATTTTAAAATTTATCGTCAGCGATTGGCACAATTTGAAATGACGGATGTGCAGATTTTAGGTATATAATTTCTAAATTTTTTTGATTTATAAGCCGTGATGCGCAACTCATTTCTTGACAGCAGTAAGGCAGTTTTGATTTTTCTGGTGGTCTTTGGGCATTTTCTGGAGCGTATGATCGGTTGGCATGATCCAATCAGCCACACAGTGTTGGCAACGATTTATTTGATTCATATGCCTGCTTTTATTTTTGTATCAGGTATTTTTTATAAAGATCAAAATTGGCTGAAAAATATTCTATTTTTTCTATCACTTTATATTCCATTTCAGTTTTTATTTATCGCATTTGAGAGTTTATGGTCAGGACAGTTTCATTGGAACTGGAATGTATTGATTAAGCCTTATTGGGTGCTTTGGTATTTGCTTGGCATGATGGTATGGACTGCACTGACTCATTTTCTTATTCAAGTTTCAAATCAGTTTGCTTTGTTTCTTTGTATTCTATTGTCTATATTGATTGGCTTAAGCCCTTGGAATAACTATTTATATTCAGTAGGGCGGATTTTTGTATTTTTCCCATTTTTTATTTTGGGTGCGCTGTATGGCAAAGCGGTAATTGCAAAAATTCAACAGTCAATCACTGTCAAATGGTGGGGAGTGGTTGGCTTATTTGTCTGTATGATCTTGATGTATTTTGTTCAGATCAATCAATATTGGTTATATGGCAGCTTGAGCTATACACAACTAAAAGTCAGTGCTTTTGATGGAATATTCACACGAATCCTGTGTTTGATGTTATCCACTGTGGGTATGCTTGCATTATTCTCCGTGATGCACTTTTTTCAGGGGAAATGGTTGAAATTAGGGATTTATACCTTGCCTGTGTATTTGCTGCATGGTTTTGTGGTGATATTGATTGCACGTTATTGGAAGTTGGATGTTAATGTCTTTGCAGCAATGAGCATTTGTTTTGTGCTTTCTGTTTTGACTTGTTGGATATTACAACAATCTGTTTTTGATCGTGTTTTAAGAAAAATATCATTATGGTTAATGCAGCCTACCCAAAAATTATTACCCGTTAAAAAATAGAAAATGCAGTAAATGACAAGTCTTGGTGCATTTTTTGCTTAATTTTTTAAAGTTAATCAAAAGACAGCAAAATCCGTTGAGATGAATCATTTAGTTTTGAGTCAGTCGCAGCATAATGCCCAGTATTGGTACGCCAAATTGGAGTTAGGTTTTAAATGTGATCAAAAACGCACCGTTTTGCATCATCGCAAACATTTTGGACCTGTTCGGGTGCAAAAAATGCTGTGGCCTGAAAAAACAGGCGTGTGCCATGCCATTATTGTACATCCACCTGCAGGCATTGCAGGGGGCGATCACTTAAGTTTTCAAATTGATGCTGAGCAGTATGCTCATGCTGTGGTTACAACACCCGGTGCAGGAAAATGGTACAAAAGTAATGGCAAACCTGCCTTTCAACATATTCATATTCATGTCAAAAGTCATGCGATATTGGAGTGGTTGCCACAGGAAACCATGCTCTTTAATGGTGCAAATGCCAACTCTGAAACGATTGTTCATTTAGATCAGACCGCAAGTTTTATCGGTTGGGATTTGTTGGTCTTGGGGCGTCAGGCACAACAAGAAAAATTTGAGCAGGGACGTTATCAAAATCATTTTAAACTTTATCGAAATCAAACACTTTTAGTTGCGGATTCACTGAATTTTGTGGGAAATGATCGTTGGCTCAGCTCATGTTTAGGCATGAATAGTTGCGCTGTGATGGGCAGTTTTTGGGCAGTCGCACCTGAGAAATTTCGCTCAAATCTCTATTTGGATGAACACATTGATTTGATCCGAGAGTTGATTATGCGGATGAATACGCCTGTGACCTTGACCATTTTAGGTGATGTGGTTTGTGCACGTTATTTAGGACAGGATGTTCGACAATGTCATGATGCTTTTGCTGCGATTCGGGCAAGGCTTAGACGTTATTGGTTTGATTTAGATGAAGAATTTCCAAGAATTTGGCGGACTTAGTTTGTTAAATATGATTTATTTTTTAGATGGTAATGTGAAGAATATCTCGATAAACTGATTAAAAATACAGCCGTAAAAAGATAAGTTAATGAAAATATTAATATTAATATTATTTTGTTGTTTAATGCCTTTGTTCTGTTATGCGATGCCTGAAAATGACATTTTCGAAATCAAACAAGATATGTCAAAAAATCCGATATTTATGAATAATTTAGAGCGATGTCCAGCAGATACATCACCCAATAAAAAAGCCAAACTCTTACAAGACGATACTATTTTGGCTGCATATTGTCAGAAAAACACTTTAGCATGCTATAAAAAATGTGAGCATGATCAAGGGCATGCTTGTTATTTTACAGCATTGAGTTTACAGCAAGCGCATCAAGCACAATCTGCTGAGCAATTATTTCAAAGAGGCTGTGAATTAGGTGTCGCATCGGCATGTACCAATCGAGCAGCGGGTGCAATGACGTTTATGGACACATTAAGCTTAGAGCGAAAACAATGTATTACAAGGACATTTGAAAAATCATGCCGTTGGAATGATCCTTGGGGCTGCACAATGTATGTAGCTGAGTTAATTAAGAATGATAACTCGAAAGAAACCTATGATAAAGCGTTAGATGCACTGATTATGAGTTGTGTTTATGGCAAGTCAGATCCTGCCTGTACGCAGGGTTTAGAACTCAAACGCTATATTTTAGATCATCGTGATTAGAAAAATGAGCACGATTTTTGCATGGATTAGAAAAACAGGAAAATGTTATGGAACTTAATCCCACAGAAAAAGACAAATTATTGATTTTTACCGCAGGTTTAGTAGCAGAGCGTCGCAAGGCTCGTGGTTTAAAACTCAATTATCCTGAAGCGATTGCATTTATTTCTGCGGCATTGTTGGAAGGCGCACGTGATGGGATGACAGTCAGTGAACTCATGCATTACGGCACCACATTACTCACACAAGATGATGTGATGGATGGCGTGGCAGATATGATTGCTGAAGTTCAGGTCGAAGCTACTTTTCCTGATGGTTCAAAGTTGGTGACTGTTCATCAACCCATTCTGTAATAAGGAGTAACACATGATTCCCGGTGAAGTCATTACCCCTGAAGCAGAGATTGAACTCAATGTAGGACGCAAGACCTTAAGTATCAATGTGGCAAATATGGGTGATCGTCCGATTCAAGTCGGTTCGCATTTTCATTTTTATGAAGCCAATGATGCTTTGCAGTTTGACCGCGAGCAAACCAAAGGTTATCGCCTCAATATTGCGGCAGGGACAGCCATTCGTTTTGAGCCGGGGCAAAGTCGTCGTATTGAATTGGTGGCATTGGCAGGCAAGCGTGAAGTGTATGGTTTTGCAGGACGAGTCATGGGGAAACTTGATGATACGTCAGGTACATAATTTAAAACATCCACGAAATTAAGGTATTCAACCATGAAAATATCACGTCGTGCTTATACAGAAATGTTTGGTCCTACGGTTGGAGATCGTGTCCGTTTAGCTGATACCGATTTATTTATACAAGTGGAACAAGACCTGACCACTTACGGTGAAGAAGTAAAATTTGGTGGTGGCAAGGTCATCCGTGATGGTATGGGACAGTCACAACTTTTGGCAGATGAAGTTGTAGATACCATCATTACTAATGCGTTGATTGTAGATTGGTGGGGCATTATCAAAGCCGATGTTGGTCTGAAAAATGGTCGAATTTGGAAGATTGGCAAGGCAGGTAATCCTGACATTCAACCCAACATTACGATTCCTTTAGGTGCGGCTACCGAAGTCATTGCAGGTGAAGGGCAGATTTTAACCGCAGGGGCAATTGATACCCATATCCATTGGATTTGCCCGCAACAAGTAGAAACCGCATTGATGGCAGGAACCACAACAATGATTGGTGGCGGAACAGGTCCTGCGGCAGGGACATCGGCAACTACGGTTACTCCGGGTCCTTGGCACATTGCCACCATGCTACAAGCCATTGATGATTTGCCGATGAATATTGGGCTGTTGGGTAAAGGGAATCTGAGTCAACCTGAACCGATTGCAGAACAAATCAAAGCAGGCGTGGTCGGACTTAAACTGCATGAAGATTGGGGCTCGACACCTGCGGCGATTGATAATTGTTTGAGTGTTGCTGATGAATATGATGTGCAAGTGGCGATTCATACCGATACTTTAAATGAAAGTGGTTTTTTGGAAGAAACGCTTGCTGCATTTAAAAATAGAACTATTCATACCTACCATACTGAGGGCGCAGGTGGTGGGCATGCACCTGATATTTTAAAAGCGATTGGTCAGGACAATGTATTGCCATCTTCAACCAATCCAACCCGTCCTTATACGGTCAATACCATTGATGAACATTTGGATATGCTCATGGTTTGTCACCATTTAGACCCTGCCATTGCCGAAGATGTGGCTTTTGCTGAAAGTCGAATCCGCCGTGAAACCATTGCCGCAGAAGATATTTTACAAGACTTAGGTGCAATTTCGATGATGTCATCGGATTCGCAAGCGATGGGACGAGTGGGTGAGGTGATCATTCGGACGTGGCAAACTGCCCATAAAATGAAAGTGCAACGTGGCGCGTTGCAAGGGGATACACCGCATTGTGATAATCAACGGGTGAAGCGTTATATCGCCAAATATACCATTAACCCTGCCATTACGCATGGTTTAAGCCATGAAGTCGGTTCGGTTGAAGAAGGAAAATTGGCAGACTTGGTGTTATGGAAGCCTGCATTTTTTGGCGTTAAACCGTCCATGATCATTAAAGGTGGCATGATTGCAGCCGCACCGATGGGCGATATTAATGCGTCGATCCCAACGCCTCAACCTGTGCATTATCGTCCGATGTTTGGGGCTTTTCCGCGTGGTGTACATAACACCTGTATTACTTTTCTTTCACAAGTGGCGATTGATGCAGGTGTGGCGGAAAAATTACAGCTGAAAAAGATCATTTCCCCATCAAAAAATACTCGAAAAATCACCAAAAAGGACATGAAGCACAATGATTATTGTCCTGTGATGGAGGTTCATCCTGAAACTTATGAAGTGAAAGCCGATGGAGTGCATTTGACCTGTGAACCTGCTGAAGTGTTACCGATGGCACAACGCTATTTTTTATTTTAAGGGACGGGTTTGATGGCAATTTATTTGATTCGACATGCAGAAAGTGTGGGAAATGTTGATGGTCAAACAGAATCACATGCAAGTATTGCACTGACTGAGTTGGGGCATTTACAAGCACGACAGCTTTTAGCACAGTTGCCGAAGGCTGATCATGTCATTATTTCACCCTTTTTAAGAACCTTACAAACGGCTCAACCCTTGCTTGATCGGGATCAGTTAACAGCGGAAATTTTGCCGATTGAAGAATTTTCTTATCTTTCTAATGTGAAATGCAGAGGTACAACCTTATCACAGCGCAAACCGTGGGTAGATGCTTATTGGCAGTTGGCGGATGTGGACTATGTTGATGCCTCGGATGCTGAATCTTTTAGAGATTTATATCAAAGAGTTGAAGCTTTATTTACATTTCTTGATCGAGAACAACAACGTTATTTAGATCAAAACTTGATGATTTTTAGTCATGGTCAGTTTTTACAGTTATTTCAAATGTTAATGACTGAACCGCAGGCAGTTTCAGCCGAGTTAATGCGAGCATTTCGCCACAATATGTTGCATCAACCCATTAAAAATACAGAATTTTTTATTTATAAGTAGGATGGTGATGAAAATATTTACTCAACGATTGGAGCAGACGCAAACTGAAGAGGTATTTGAAACGGTTGCTCTGACTTTCGACACTCGTCAAAAAAGTCGTTTTCGTGCCACTTTGGATAATGGCGATGATATTGGCGTGGATTTACCACGTACAGGTATTTTAAGAAGTGGCGCGTTGATTGCCACCGAGCAAGGCGAGATTTTAAAGGTCAATGCCAAAGCGGAACATTTAATGCAAGTCACAGCAAAGACAGAGTTTGAGCTGTTAAAAGCTGCATATCACTTGGGTAATCGGCATGTGCCACTGATGTTGACCCCGACTGCTTTGTATTTTGAGCCTGATCATGTGCTTGCGGAAATGGTGCAGGGCTTGGGTTTGACTGTCACAGAGGTTCATCATCCCTTTGAGCCTGAAAGTGGTGCTTATGCGCAACATGCACACAGTCATGAGCGTTTATCGAAAGCAGAAAGTCATCGTTTAAGCCCGATCAAGTCTTTGCATCATGTCGATTAATGCCGCGCAACTGCTCAAACTCTTAACGCTTTCTTCAACCGCTTTGCCTGTGGGTGCTTATTGTTATTCACAAGGTGTGGAAAGTGCGATTGAAAAAGGCTTGATCTATGATGAAAACAGCAGCAAAGCCTATTTTGAAGATGTTTTGGAAATGCTGTTGCTTCGTTTCGAGCTGCCTATTTTGCAACGGTTAATGCAGCATTTTTCACAGGAAAATGAATTTTTATATTGGGCACATTTATATCGGGCGAGTCGTGAAAGTAAAGAACTCTTGGCTGAGTCACAACAGTTGGCATTTTCCTTAAATGCATGGATCAAAGATGTTCTTTTGCTTGATGTCACGGTGAAAAAACAGTTTGGTTTTGTGCCTGTTTATGCACAGCTTTGTGGTCGTCTAGGCTTAAACGAGGCGGATGTTTTAACTGCTTATAGTTTTTCTGTTTTAGAAAATCAGGTCTTGGCTGCGGTCAAAACTATTCCATTGGGTCAGATGAGTGGTCAACGGATTTTATGGCATTTGCATGGCTTGGTTCCTGCTGCGGTAGAGAAGGCAATGGCACTACAGGATGATGAAATGAGCAGTAGTTTGCCACAGTACGCCATGCTCAGTATGCAACATGAAACGCAATATTCAAGATTATTCCGTTCTTAAATCAACAACATTTAACTTTAGTATTCACACAAAATAAAGGAAAAAATCATGTCAGAACGTAGTCCATTACGTGTTGGAATTGGTGGTCCTGTCGGATCAGGTAAAACGGCATTGACCTTAAATTTATGTCGTGCATTACGTGATAAATATAATATGGCAGTGGTTACCAATGATATTTATACCAAAGAAGATTCTAACTTTTTAACTCGCAATGAAGCGATGTCACCTGATCGTATTGTGGGGGTGGAAACAGGCGGTTGTCCACATACTGCGATTCGTGAGGATGCTTCAATTAACCTTGCTGCAATTGATGATTTATGTGAAAAATTTGAAGGATTAGAGCTGATTATCATTGAAAGTGGTGGCGATAATTTAGCTGCAACCTTTAGCCCTGAACTATCAGATTTAACCCTTTATGTGATTGATGTTGCAGGGGGTGAAAAGATTCCTCGTAAAGGTGGACCGGGCATTACCAAGTCAGATTTATTAATTATTAACAAGACAGATTTAGCGCCAATGGTGGGTGCAAATCTTGAGGTGATGGATCAGGATGCAAAACGCATGCGTGGCGAAAAACCTTTTATTTTTTCCAATATGAAAACTGAAGATGGTTTAGCTGAGATTATTTTATTTATTGAAAAACAAGGTTTATTTAAAGCCTGAGGAGCGATGAAAATGACAAAATTTGGGCAAAAAAGTATTTTATTTTTCTTATCCTTGAGTCCTGTTTTTGCCATGGCGCATCCCGGGCATGATCAAACTCATTCAGGTTTTGCAGCAGGATTTACCCATCCATTCACAGGGCTTGACCATATGATGATGGCGGTTGCTTTGGGGGTGTTGTTTTATTCTGCTGCTAAAAAATGGAATGCGATCGGCATGATCAGTATGGTCTTGGCTTTGGTTGTTGGCTTTGCAATTGGGGCAGCACATTGGATACCTGAGGCATTTGCAGAATATGGCATTGTGGCTTCGCTGATGGTGGTTGCGATTGCATTATGGTCGAAGTCAAACATGATTTTACCTATGGCAACGGCAATGTTGGTCACTTTTCATGGCGTTGCACATGGTGCTGAACTGGGTGGTGCAGGGCATGTCGTGGGGTTGGTTGCAGGCATGGTCGTGGCAATGTCACTGCTTTATGCTGTGGGTTTACTGTTGGGGAAAGTGATTGCTGACTATATTCCACATGGTAAAAAAATCGTGGGTGTTTTTGCAGCAATTGTTGCCTTGATTGCTTTGGCTTAACGTATAGAGCGTTTAAAAAATCCTGCATGAAAATGTGGGATTTTTTGTGTCTGATCATTTTATATAAAAATACTTAACCCATTGAAATTATAAAAACTGCTAAATTGAATTAATATATTTTAGTTGATTTTTCTTTAAAAACAATGGTGCTATCGCGTGGCGACATGGATGTCGCCGTTGGGCAAGGGTGACAGGAGTCCCCTTTGTCCAACAAAGGATTTTTGTCACCTTGCGGAATATATTCCTCATCACTTCAAAAGTGAGGCATCGCCTACGCAAAATAATCAAAATTTTTCAATATAAATGGGGCTGTGCCAAATTTAGAACTTATATTATTTTATTTTTATAGAATGGTATTACTCCTCATCCTTGAGCCATATATGGCATAAAAGAAGAAACTTTCAATATTGATTTTTCTATCAATCATTTCTTGTTTTTGACTTTTGTAAGTACTTTATTTTAAAACACCACAAAAATAAGGCTTCATATGAAGCCTTAAATTTAATGCAACCATTTTTAGTTTTATGATTTTTCCATGGTTTTACACAATGAACAGATCACGCCATTATGTTGATGTGAATACATAATATCAGGACGTTCATAATTTTCATGACATGACACACAATGATAAACCGTCGCAACAGGTGTACCTTCAGCATCATAACGTGGTTCTTTAATGCCATCATTTTCAGACTTAATGTAGTATTTTCCTTGGGTGATTAAGCCCATCACAGGAGTCAGTACAAATGCTACAACCAAGGCAATCAATGGAGAATAGGCAGCAAGGAAATCCCCAAACAAGCCAAAGAATGCAGCAATCGATAGACCCGCAGCCGCAAGGAATGCAACCATTCCAACAGGGTTGACGTTATACAACATGTCACGACGATATTCAGGCTCTTTCGGTGACAGTTTAAGAACATATTTATTGATGGCAATATCCGTTGCAACTACAACCACCCAAGCAATGGCAAAGTTAGAATAGAAACCTAAAATTTTACCTAAGACCGCAAACATGTTGCCTTCCATCAATGCGAGCGCAATAACAAGATTGACAATGACAAAAACGATGCGTCCAGGATAATGTTTGCTGATGCGGGTATATGCACTTGTCCAAGCCAAAGAACCCGAATAAGCATTGGTGACATTAATTTTAATTTGTGAAATTACCACTAAAATCACGGCTAAAGACAGCGCCAACCAACCCGGTAACATATCATGAAAAGCTGCATTGAACTGTTGTACAGGCTCAGTTGCATTGACACCCGGAATTTTCATCAGTAAATAAAAACCTAAAAATGCACCAATGATTTGTTTAATTGCACCCAAAATCACCCAACCCGGACCTGCTGAAATCACCGCAATCCACCAAGATTTGCTATTTTCTTTGGTTTTTGCAGGCATAAAGCGCAAATAATCAATTTGTTCACCAATTTGCATAATCAACGACAAACAAATCCCTGCACCCAACATAATCGCTGCCATGTCCATAGGCGCATAGCCGCTTGTACCTGTATAGGTGGTAAAAGAGCTGACCAAACTTGGTTCTTTATGAATTAAATATGCCACAGGTCCAATCATCAAAATTAACCAAATCGGGGTAGTCCATACTTGTAACTTACTCAGCGCTTTCATGCCATAAATCACAAGAGGAATGACCATAACCGTGGAAATCAGATAACCTGCCCAAAGTGGAATACCAAGCCCAAGCAATAAACCTTGCGCCATGATTGAACCTTCAAGCGCAAAGAAAATAAAGGTAAAACTTGCAAAAATAATACTCGTCAACACTGAACCAATGTAGCCAAAACCTGCACCACGAGTAATCAAATCTAAATCAATATTGTAGCGAGCGGCATAATAGGCAAGCGGAATACCTGTCAGGAAAATAATGATCGCAGCGAAGATGATCGACATAACCGCATTGGTTGTACCGTATGTCATGCCAATACTTGCACCAATTGAAAAATCAGCCAAATAGGCAATACCGCCTAATGCAGTAATCGCAACAACTTTAGGACTCCAACGACGAAAACTATGTGGTGCATAACGTAATGTGTAGTCTTCCAATGTTTCATTTGCAGCTGAGGATGTGGCTTTATCCTCAAAAGTATCTGTTGTAGATGGGTTATGCATCGCAAACACTCCTAAATTTTAATTTTGTGTTTGTCAGATGTTTTGCAAAATAGATGCCAAATGTTTGAATGATGTTTTATTTTTACTAAAACTTTGAATTTTAATATAATAATTTTATGTGATGATTGATGGTGATAGATTTAAGCGCTATTTTTATCTATCAATGCACCTAAATAAATGCACAAAAAATGACAGAAAATAAGATTTTAAAAATACCATGAGCATTTTTAGCGCATCAAAAAATGAAAATATCGTGTTGTTCATTTTGAAAAATCAGAACATGAACGTAAAAACTCCGCACGAAGCGGTAATACTCATCAATTAAGTAAAATTATTGGATAAAGTTCTAAAAATCTCCCCTAACCCTAAGCCATATATGGCGTAAGGGAAAAGAGGGGAACTTTCAATAACTAAAGTCATTTTTAGTAATGGAAAGCTCCCTCCTTTGAAAAAGGAGGGTTGGGGGAGGATTTAAAAATACTTAACTGATCAGCATGAGCACGAAGCGGAGTTTTTAATTCAGGAGCGAAACCGAAAAAATTAACCTTTGCTCATTTCTTCAAGTTCTTCCCAACGTTCCATTTTTTCAAGCAATTCATCATCAATTTCCGTTAAACGATTTGATAATTTCATGGCTTTGGCATTGTCAGAAACAAACAGTGAACCATCTGCAAGTTGTGCATTAATTTCAGCTTGCTCTTTTTCCAATGCTTCCATTTCAGCAGGAAGTTGCTCTAAAGCACGTTGGTCTTTATAGCTTAACTTTACTTTTTTCGGTTGTGTGGTTTGCGCTGCTGCTTCAGCTTTTGCTGCGGCTTTTTTCACTGCACTCTTTTGATCCACAACGGTTTGGTCAGGACGCTGTTCAAGATAATCCTGATAACCACCGATGTATTCATCAATATTGCCTTTACCATCAAAGACCCAAGTCGAGGTCACGACATTGTCCATAAAGGCACGGTCATGCGAGATCAAGAGCAATGTGCCTTTATAGCCACCAAGCATTTCTTCGAGTAGCTCAAGTGTTACCATATCCAAGTCATTGGTTGGCTCATCCATGACAATCAGGTTGGATGGTTTGAGTAAAAGCTTAGCCAAAAGAATACGGTTACGTTCACCACCTGACAGCGCTTTTACAGGTGTACGGGCACGTTCAGGTGAGAATAAAAAGTCTTGCAAATAACTATAGATATGACGACGTGAACCATTAACATCCACATGGTCAGAACCTTCTGATACGTTATCTTTGACTGATTTTTCCAGGTCAAGTGCATTACGGAGTTGGTCAAAATAGGCAACTTCAAGCTGTGTCCCTGTTTTAACATTCCCTGTATGTTCTTGCTCACCTAAAATGGCTTTGATCAGGGTGGTTTTACCCACACCATTATCACCGACTAAGCCAATACGATCACCACGCAAGACCAAGGTCGAGAAATCTTTGATGATCGGTGCATTATCGCCAAAAGTAACGCTGAGATTTTCAATCTCAAAGACCACTTTACCTGAGCGATTGGCATCTTGAGTTGCCATACTCACTTTGCCTTGCTGTGAGCGACGTGCTCTTGATTCTTCACGTAATGCTTTTAAGGCACAGACACGACCTTCATTACGGGTACGACGTGCTTTAATACCTTGACGAATCCAGACTTCTTCTTCGGCAAGCTTTTTATCGAACAGCGCATTTGCCTTTTCCTCGGCTTCCATTTGCTGTTCTTTTAGCTCTAAATAACGTGAATAGTTACCTTCATAACTACGCAAAGTTCCACGATCCAACTCAACAATACGTGTTGCAATACTGTCAACAAATGAACGGTCATGCGAAATAAACAGTAAAGTTAAATTGTTTTGATCCAATAAAAATTTTTCTAACCATTCGATACTTTCAACGTCCAAATGGTTGGTTGGTTCGTCTAGTAACAACACATCTGGCTGAGTCAGTAAAGCACGTGCCAAAAGTACACGACGTTTACGACCACCCGATAAATCAGCTAAGTCTGCTTCAGGGTCTAAACCCATTTTGCTCAAAATTGCATTGACTTTGGTTTCAAGTGACCAACCATCGAGTTGATCCATTTTATGTTGTAAATTGCCCATGCGTTCACAGGCTTCCATATCACCAAGTACACAAGCATCGCTCGCTTCATGATATGCTTTTAAGACTGAAGCAGCTTCGCCTGCACCATCAGCAACGATGTCAGCAACTTTGCCAGAGTCCATTGGAACGTCCTGCGCAAGCATGGAAATGGTGATGCCATTTTGTAGTGAAACCTCACCTGCATCAGGTAATAAACTTCCCTCAATCAGTTTAAGTAAAGTAGACTTACCTTCACCGTTACGACCAATCAAACAGACTCGTTCGCCACGTTCTAAATTGAAGTTTGCGCCATCGAGCAGGGCTGGTCCACCAAACGCAAGTTGGACATCCCTTAAAGTAATATAGGCCATAGTGTTTCCTAAACATCCCAAATGAGGACTTAAAAAGTGACTAAACAAAAAAATTTAGATGATCAGGCGTCATTTTCCGCACCCATAGAAGATTTGCAAGTGCGAATTACATTTTTAGATGATTTAGTCGAACAATTAAATGATCAAGTCGCTCGACAAAATGCCGAAATTGCCGATTTGAAAAAGCAAATGCGTTTAATTTACCAACGGATTGAATCTTCAGATTTATCGGAAGGCATCGCTGCTTTTGACCCAATGACCAATCGTCCGCCGCATTATTAAGTGGACTTATCATTTGGTTTATATCACTTTTAGTGATGAAAACAATATTTAATATTTCAAATTAAAGTGTTAAATTTATTTGACCTTTATTTAAAAGCTCGGTGTAATGCAGTATTCCTATGGTGTTAAAAATTGATCATGCACAATAAAGTCATCCTTCTTGATATTGAAAATAATATGCCTACCTTCAAAGTGTTACAGGATATTATTGAACATTATCCAACAGTATATTTATTTAATTGTACAGGTCATTTTGAATTTCCTTTAGATGATTTAACTGAACTTGCAACTTGGATTACCAGTGGGCAAGTTGTGATTTTAGATGTGCCAGAAACCACTGAAAAAGAATATGAATATGCAGTTGTGGTGGGGCAACTTTTAGCTTTGCTTGAGCCTGAGACGCAAATTGAAGTTATTTCAGCGATGACAACAGCAGACATGTTAATAGATATGTTAAGAAGCTCAGATTTGAGTTGTAACTTAACTCAAGTGCAATCAAAAAATTTATCGCTCAGTCCATCTAAGCATCAAGTTCCAAGTATTGAAACAATAAAAAATAAACCTGCATTACAGCTTGTTAAAAAATATTGTGATGCTGTTGCAAAAATGACAGGGAAGCCAAATACAGTTGAAAAGTTAAAAAATTCGATTGTAAATTGTTTACAGATCGTACCTGAAAAAGCACAACGTTTATTGGGTATGTTGATTAATTTAAAAATTGTCAAAAAAGATGATGAACAAGTGTGGTTCCGTAAAAAACTTTTAAAGCAATGGTCGCAACTTGATTTAGACCGTAAAGATGCTTTACAAGAGAGTAAAGTCTTAAAAGTTGATGATATTTTAGAAAAACTAAGTTCAGATGCTCAACAGGTGATTGCTGAAATCAAGAAACAGCAAAATACGGATGATTCACTCACTGCAAACTTTGAAAAAATTGATCCTGTGCAATGGGAAGTGATTCAAAAACTGAATGAATTAAAAACCAATAAACCTAAAGATATTTATGCATTGCGTGATTTGCTAGAAAAAATGTTTCCCCAATCTGATGTGCGTTTATTGCTGAAAGAGTTGATTGAAAAAGGTTATATTTATTGGAATGGGCACGATGTAATTTATAGCCATGAGATGTATCTAAATTAGAAAAATAATTATGTTGGGGTGCATATGAAGAAAATACTGTTACTTGATATTGAGAACTTACAAAAAACAGAAAAGGATTTATTAAGATATTTATCTCAATATCATTGGGTTTATTTAGTTTATGCAAAATCACCTGTTAATTTTAGTTTGGATGGTTTAATTAAACTGGCACCTTTTATCGTGAATGGGAAATTAAAAGTATTAAAAATGCCTAAAATTGGTAAAGATTCTGCTGATTTTGGTTTAGCCTTTATTGCAGGACAGTTATCTACACAAGTTAAGCAAAAAGACTTTTGTTTTGAAGTGATGTCAAATGATTACTCTATGGAGTATGTTGTTGATTTATTAAAAAATTCACAGTTTGAGGCAAAAATTATTCATGAAAAACCATTGCTTGCATATCAAACTGTTCAGCAATTAAAAACCGAATTTAATATAGATCAAATGGTGGTTCAGTATTGTCAAAATTTAGCAAAAAACAATTTTAGTAAACCTGCTAAATTGGAATCTTTGATTAATTCATTAAAAGCAAATTTAAAAGTTGAGGAAGAGATAACAAAAGTTGTTATTGAAGAGTTAAAGAAACTAAAAATTTTGAAAATAGAAAATAATAAAATTCAGTATCACCTTTCAGCAATAGATAAATATTTAAAATTAAGATCTGCTG